>NZ_JBSFOK010000031.1:0-105526 GCF_053587635.1 Streptomyces sp. NPDC003635
ACGCCCGGTTACATTCCGAACCCGGAAGCTAAGCCTTACAGCGCCGATGGTACTGCAGGGGGGACCCTGTGGGAGAGTAGGACGCCGCCGAACAAATTTTAGAGAAAACCCCCGTGCCATCCGGCACGGGGGTTTTCTGCGTTTAGGCTCATTGTCATGCGCTATGAACTCATAATCTTCGACAACGACGGCGTGCTTGTCGACAGTGAGCCCATTTCCAACAGGCTGCTGGCCGGCTATCTGACCGAACTCGGGCATCCGACGTCGTACGAGGAGTCCATCCGGGACTACATGGGGTCCGCCATGCACCGGATCCATGAGCTGGTTCTGGAGCGGACGGGGCAGCGGCTGCCCCAGGAGTTCGATGACGTCTTCCACGGGCGGGTGTTCGCGGCCTTCGAGCGGGAGCTGGAGGCCGTGGCGGGGGCTGGTGAGGTGCTGGAGAAGCTGGCCGCGGACGGGGTGCCGTACTGTGTGGCCTCCTCCGGGAGCCATGAGCGGATACGGGTGGGGCATCGGAAGACCGGGCTGGACCGGTGGTTCGAGGACGCCCGGATCTTCAGTTCGGAGGATGTGGGGCGAGGGAAGCCTGCGCCGGATCTGTTCCTGCACGCGGCCGCGCGGATGGGGGTTGAGCCGGCGCGGTGCGTGGTGATCGAGGACAGTCCGCTGGGGGTGCAGGCGGCTCGGGCGGCTGGGATGGATGTGCTGGGGTTCACCGCCATGACACCAGCCGCCAAGCTCGGTGGGGCCGACCAACTCTTCTCCGACATGAGTGAGTTGCTCGATCTGCTGGTCTGAGCGAAGCTGAAGGAAATTCATCTTTGGCCGGATCTACCCACGAGTACGCCGGGGCCCTACGCTCGCCGCCATGACTGATGTGCTGCGGCGCGGCAGGGCCTCGTTGGCGTTCGGCTTCTTCGCTCAGGGCGTCGCGTTCGCGCTGCTGGTGACCCGAATACCGGCCATTCAGGACCGGTACGGGGTCTCCGACGCGCTGCTGCCCGCCTTCCTCGCGGCCGTGCCGATCCTGGCCGGTGTCGGGAGTGTGGCGACCGAGCGGCTGGTCAAGCGGGTGCCGCCGAGTCGGGTGCTGCGCTGGTCCCAGCCGGTCGTGCTCCTGGCGCTGCTCGGGGTGGCGGCGGGGGACCGGATGGTCGAGCTGGCGGTGGCGCTCGGGATGTTCGGGCTGGCCGTGGGGGCGTTGGACGCCTCGATGAACATGCTCGGGGTGAGTCTGCAGCGGTCGTACGGGCGCAGCATCATGCTCAGTTTTCACGCCGCGTACAGCTTGGGCGGGATTCTCGGGGCCTCGCTGGCCTGGGCGGGGGCGCGGTGGGACTTCGCGCTGTTCGTGTCGTATCTGCCTGTCGTCGTCGTGCTGTTGCCGGCCGTGTTCGTGGGGAGTCGGTGGTACGTCGACGGGGAGCCTGAGCCGGTACGGGACGCGGTGAGTGGGGGCCCTGTCGGAGGGCTGGGGTTCAAGCTGCTGTTGCCGCTGTGCCTGGTGATGACCTTCGCCTATATCGGGGACTCCACCGTCTCCAACTGGAGTGCGAAGTACCTCGACGACGTGCTGGGAAGCAGTGAGGCGCTGGCGACCGTGCCGTACAACGTCTACATGGTGACGACCCTGTTGGGGCGGGCCATCGGGGACTACGGGGTGCGGCGGTTCGGGGCTGTGGCCGTCGTGCGGTGGGGGGCTGTGGTGGCCGCCGGTGGGTTCGCGGTGGTGGCCGGGGCGCCTGGGGCCTGGGTGGGGATGCTGGGGTTCACCTTGGTCGGGCTGGGGTTGTGCGTGCTGGTGCCGCAGACCTTCGCGGCGGCTGGGCGGTTGTTCCCGGGGGCTTCGGATGCGGCTGTCGCCCGGTTGAATGTGTTCAACTATGTGGGCTTTTTGATCGGTTCGCCCTTGGTGGGGGCGCTGGGCGATGCCTGGAGTTACCGCGGGGCGATGCTTGTGCCCATGGTGTTGGTGCTGGTGACGCTTGTGTACGCCCGCTCGTTCGACGCTCAACCGGACCGATACGGTGGCGGGCATGAGCGGCCGCGCACAGCTGATGTGGGACGAGGCAGTAACGGGCTATGACTTCGGCCCGGACCATCCGATGGATCCGGTCCGGCTCGCCCTGACGCGTCGACTGGTGGAGGCCTTCGGGCTGGACCGGGACGTGGAGGTCGTCGCGGCGAAGGCCGCGGGGGAGTCGACGTTGCGGCTCGTGCACCGGCAGGACTACATCTCGGCCGTGAAGGCGGCGTCCGCCGATCCGGCGGGCGCGGAGGGGTCGTACGGGCTGGGGACGCTCGATGATCCCGCCTTTGCCGGGATGCACGAGGTGTCCGCGCTGATCGCGGGGCAGTCCGTGGGGGCCGCGGAGGCTGTTTGGCGGGGGGAGGCGCTGCATGCGGTGAACTTCGCGGGTGGACTGCATCATGCGATGCCCGGGAGCGCGTCGGGGTTCTGCATCTACAACGACGCGTCGCTCGCGATTGCGCGGTTGCTGGAGCTCGGCGCGGAGCGGGTCGCGTACGTGGACGTGGATGTGCATCACGGGGATGGGGTGCAGGCCGCGTTCTGGGAGGATCCGCGGGTTCTGACGATCTCCTTGCACGAGCATCCTCGGACGTTGTTTCCGCAGACCGGGTGGCCGGAGGAGACCGGCGCGGCGGGGGACGCGGAGGGGTCGGCGGTGAATGTGGCGTTGCCGGCGGGGACGGGGGACGCCGGGTGGTTGCGGGCGTTTCACGCTGTGGTGCCGGAGTTGCTGGCTGAGTTTCGGCCGCAGGTGTTGGTGACTCAGCATGGGGCCGACACGCATTTCGAGGATCCCCTGGCGCACTTGGCCGTGTCGTTGGACGCGCAGCGGGCTGTGCAGGTCGCCTGTCATGAGCTGGCCCATGACTTCGCTGAGGGGCGGTGGGTGGCGCTCGGGGGTGGGGGGTACGCGGTGGTGGAAGTGGTGCCGCGGTCCTGGACGCATCTGGTGGGGATCGCTGCGGGTCGGGAGATCGATCCTGAGGCGGTGATCCCTGAGGGGTGGCGGCAGGAAGTGTTCGCGCGTACGCGGCAGTTGGCGCCCATGCGGATGACTGACGGGCGGTGGCCTGTGGGGTGGGCGGCCTGGGAGGCCGGGTACGACCCTGCGGATCGGTTGGACCAGGCGGTGCTGGCGGCTCGGCGGGCGGTGTTTCCGTTGCGGGGGTTGTTGGCGTAGAGCCGGTCTCCGCGCTGAACCCGCCCTGTGGGCTGTGAGAGCCGCCCTGCGGGCTGAACCCGCTCCGCGGGCTTGGAGGCGTCCTGTGGGCTGAGGGGCGGCCTTAGGTCCCAAACCCGCCCCCCGGGCTGAGAGAGCCGCCCGTGGGGTTCGTGTTGCTGGGTGCGCGCCTGGCTGGTGGGGCGTTACGCCAACCGTGCGGAGTTCCTTCGTTCCGGCGGCTCGCGGTGGGACCGTCCGCCAGCATCGACTCGTGCTGTCCAATGAGGCTCTGCGGGCTCATCTTGTCGCCGCTCGGCTTGCTGGGGTCGTGGCCACCTCGCGGGAGGCGAGTCTGCGGAGTTATCGGTTGTTCGCCGCCCGGGATCCGCGGGTGTTGATCGGGATCGATCCGCAAGCGGGCTGGGGACAGGCCGAGTTGGTGGCCCTCATGGCCGACAGGTGCGGGGTTTCCGGTGATCCGTCGCGCGTCGACGGGCATGATGTGATCGATCCTGAGCGGACCGTCGCCGGTCTTGATGCTTTCTCCGCGCGGATCCGAGCCGTCGCCCGGCGTAGCGGTCCCGTGCTGCTCGGCACCGGGCATCCGCACCGGCTGCTCGGTTTCTACGCCGCCCTCGCGGACGCTCTCTCGGCGGCGGGATGTGCCGTACTCACACCGGCGCAGGGTCGCTGTGTCGACATAACGACCCAGTTCGGCCTACGCACCTACAACCTTGATTACGTACGAGGAGTCGCGCTGGTGCGAGAACCGGACCGCCCGAGCTCCGGTGGTGAGCCCGGCGCACACTCCCATTCACCCCTCCCGGTTCGTACCGCGCTCGCCGCAGCCGCCGAGGCCGGCGGGCCGTTGCCGGAGCTGGTGATCGGGGACCACGGTTGGGTCTGCGGGGCAGGTCAGCTGGGGTTTGAGGCCATTGGGCTCGCGGATACGGATGACCCCGCGCTCTTTGTGGGGGAGGCCGAGGGGGTCGTGTCCGTCGTCGTTCCACTTGATGACGCTGTGCGGTCTGATTACTACCGGCCGCTTACCCGCTACGTACTCAATCGAGCGTGTCTGTCACAGTAGGTCGCCGATGGCTGCACCTCTTCCCCACTCGCATCACCCGCCCCTACATTGGGGAGTGAGCACGCAACGACGAAGAGTCACCGGAAGGGGAAGCCGGTGGCCGTCGAGTGCGGAAGGTTCAGGTGTGTCATGGCTGCAGCTGGCGAGAGGCCTCTGAACGAGGTTCAGTTCCTTACCGTGGCGGAAGTCGCCTCGGTGATGCGAGTGTCGAAGATGACCGTGTACCGGCTGGTGCACAGCGGTCATCTGCCCGCGATCCGGGTGGGGCGGTCCTTCCGCGTCCCCGAGCAAGCGGTACACGAGTACCTCCGCGAGAGCTATGTGGGGGTGGAAACCGCCTGATGGCGACACGGGCGAGGGGGTCCTCAGGGCATCGGTGGACCCCCCTCGTTCACCTCGATTACGACCTCAGCGCTCGGGCGGGTAGGCTAGCCCCTCGTAGGTCGTGTGGGCCCATGGCGCCCAAACACCGAGTGATGAGAAGTGAGCGAGGGTAGTCGTGGGCTCTGTTATCAAGAAGCGGCGCAAGCGGATGGCCAAGAAGAAGCACCGCAAGCTGCTCAAGCGCACGCGCGTTCAGCGTCGCAACAAGAAGTAAGACACTTCGCGCGACGCGAGCCGCGAGAGCGTGTGTGTGGCCCCCCACCGGTTCAGGTGGGGGGCCGCGCGCGTTTCGCGAGGCCGGTTGTGCGGCGGGCCGGATTCCGTGCGTATGCCTGGACACCCGAATGGCTTGGTCTGTTCGTACGTCCGGGGATGTCGTCACTTGGTGCATTGGGTGGTCATCACAGCGCAACATCGACCCGCTAAGTTGGCCGCACACGGGGAACCCGGCAGGGTAACGAGCAGCGGTACATCAGGTCTGGACGAGTCCTGGAAGGAAGGCGCTGATCTTGGGCAAGGTCGTGCTCGTGACCGGAGTGGCCCGTCAACTGGGGGGCCGGTTCGTACGACGGATTCAGCGTGACCCACAGGTGGACCGGGTGGTCGCCGTGGACGCGGTGCCCCCCGAGCATCACCTGGGCGGGGCTGACTTCATCCAGGCCGACATCCGGCAGCCGACCATAGCGCGGGTCCTGGCCGAGACGGCCGCGGACACCGTCGTACACATGGACGTGACGGGCATGGCGCTGGGCAGCGGCAGTCGGACGACGGTCAAGGAGACCAACGTCATCGGCACCATGCAGCTGCTCGGGGCGTGTCAGAAGTCCCCGACGGTGAAGCGGCTGGTGGTCAAGTCCAGTACGAACGTCTACGGCTCGGCGCCGCGGGATCCCGCCGTCTTCACCGAGACCACTCCGCCGAAGTCCCTGCCCAGCGGTGGCTTCGCCAAGGACACCGTCGAGGTCGAGGGCTATGTGCGCGGCTTCGCCCGGCGGCGGCCGGATGTGGCGGTGTGTGTGCTGCGGTTCGCCAACATCCTGGGGCCGACCGCGGAGACGCCGCTCGCCGCGTACTTCTCGCTGCCCGTACTGCCGACGGTCTTCGGCTACGACCCGCGGCTGCAGTTCGTGCACGAGGACGACGTGATCGAGGTGCTGCGGATCGCCTCGCACGAGCCGGAGCGGGGCACCCTCAACAGCGGCACCTTCAACATCGCCGGCGACGGGGTCCTGCTGCTGTCGCAGTGTTCGCGACGGCTCGGCCGGCCCACCGTGCCCCTGTTGCTGCCCGCCGTCACCTGGGCGGGATCGCTGGTGCGCACGCTGGGTATGACGGACTTCTCGCCCGAGCAGATCCGGTTGCTGACCCACGGCCGGGTCGTGGCGACGGACCAGATGCGTGAGACGCTCGGATTCCAGCCGAAATACACGACCGCGGAGACCTTCGCGGACTTCGCGCACAGCCGCGGACCCGGACTGCTCCCGCCGGAGGCCCTCCAGGGGGCCGTCGACCGGATCGCCGCGCTGTCCCTCCCGGGCAGCGGCCAACCCCCGACGCAGAGCGCCAACTGAGGAGCGCATCACGATGGCGGATGCCAAGGTCATTCCGTTCGACGACGACCGGTCCCGCGGGGGTGCCGTACCCCGGCCGCCGCGGCGCCGGAGCGCGGGGAGCCGACGCCAGGGCGCGGAGCCCGCGGTGGTACGCGAGGTCAAGCCCCTGCCCGGGGCGGCGATCTCGCAGGATGATGTCCCTGTGACTGACGAGAAGCCGGAGCCGCGGGACGGCGGCGGACTGGAACGGCGTATCGCCGGCGGGCTGTCCTTCCTGCGCCGCCGCCTCACCGGGGACTACGAGGTCGACGATTTCGGCTACGACGAGGAGCTGACCGACCAGGTCCTGATGTCGTTGCTGCGGCCGGTGTACGAGAAGTACTTCCGGGTCGAGGTGAAGGGCGTGGAGAACATCCCGTCCGAGGGCGGCGCGCTGATCGTCGCCAACCACTCCGGCACGCTGCCGCTGGACGGCCTGATGATGCAGGTCGCGGTGCACGACAACCACCCGGCCGGCCGTCATCTGCGGCTGCTGGCGGCGGACCTGGTCTTCATGCTGCCGGTGGTCAACGAACTGGCCCGCAAGCTCGGTCACACCCTGGCGTGCGCGGAGGACGCCGAGCGGCTGCTCGGCCAGGGCGAGTTGGTCGGGGTGATGCCGGAGGGCTTCAAGGGCATCGGCAAGCCCTTCAGCGAGCGCTACAAGCTCCAGCGCTTCGGCCGCGGCGGGTTCGTGTCGACCGCGCTGCGGCAGGGCGTGCCGATCATCCCGTGCTCGATCGTGGGCGCGGAGGAGATCTACCCGATGATCGGCAACGCCAAGACGCTCGCCCGGGTCCTCGGCTTCCCGTACTTCCCGCTCACTCCGACCTTCCCGTGGCTCGGCCCGCTGGGTGCGATCCCGCTGCCGACCAAGTGGACGATCCAGTTCGGCGAGCCGATCCCCACGGACCGCTATCCCCTGGAGGCCGCCGAGGATCCCATGCTGATGTTCAACCTGACCGACCAAGTCAGGGAACAGATCCAGCACACCCTCTACAAGCTGCTGGTGCAGCGCAGGTCGGTCTTCTTCTAGGACGCCAGCCGCCTCTTCGGGTAGAAGAAACGTTTATACGGAAACGGGGGCGCCCCTCCTGAAGATCAGGAGGGGCGCCCCCGTTTCCGTGCCGCCTAGTCCGCGTCCTCGGCCTCGATGCCGAGCCCGGGAAGCAGACCCGGGAGGAGCGGCGGGAGCGTCACATCCGGCTCAGGAACCGGAGTGTCGCTGGTCGAGGGTGTGGTGCCGTCGGTGTCCTGCGGCGGGTCGAGCAGGCCGCCGGTGGAGCCGCCGAGCAGGCCGTCGTCCTCGCTGGTGGAGCCGCCCGCGGATGTGCTGGGGCTGCCGCTGCTCGAATGGCGGCCGCCGGGGGCGCTGTTGCCGCTGCTCGGGGTCGAGCGGTCCGTACCGGGCGACGCGCCGGTGGACGCCGTACCCGAACCGCCCTGCCGCCTGCCGTCGCCGCCGCCCTGGGCCGGTGGCTGGGGCAGCAGGGACTCCAGCGGGGCGACATCTTCGTCTATGGCGTCGAAGACCGACGACACCTGCTCACCGACGTCGCCCAGCTGGACGGGAAGGCGGTCGCGCAGGGCGCCCCAGGCGTCCCGGTGCGACCGCGAGAAGGTGGACAGCGCCTGGATGGGGCCGAGCGAGTCCGGATCGGCCTCGTACGCCGCGGAGAGCAGCCGGTGGCCCTCGGAGGCGTCGTGGTGCATGCCGGACAGGGCGCGGCGGATCTCGCCCAGGGACTCGTGGTCGAGCTGGCCGGCGCGGTCGCGCTCCATCAGCCGGCGGGCCTCGCTCAGCCGGGTGGAGGCCTGGTCGAGGAAGACCTGGCCGCGCTCGATGTCGTCGTCGGCCAGACCGCGCTTGAAGTCCTCGATACCGCGCTTGAGGCCGTAGAGCGAGTCACCGGGCAGGGCGTCACCGCTGGCGGCGGCGACTCCGCCGAAGGCACCGGCGGCCACGCCGACGCTGAGGCCGCCCGCGGCCAGGCCCTTGGTGAGCCGGGAGCGCGGACGCAGTTTGCCGAGCGGGCTCGCCCGGTGTGCGCCGCGGGCCCGGTGGGAGCGCTGCTCCGGTACCGAAGTGTCCGCTCCTCCTCCTGCGCCCTCCAGCAGCATGGCCTCCATCGCGGCCACGAGCTGGGCCCGCTGGACGACCTTGACCTCGGGATCCAGTGCTGGCTTGGGCAGCCCGCCGAGACCGGACGCGAGGGCCAACAGGCGGCCCTGCTCGGTCTGTTCCGCGAGCGCCGGGGCCGGTGCCGGTCCTTCGGACTGCTCGGCCGCCGTGCCCTGGTCGGACTGCTCCTCCAGGGCCTGGGCGAAGGCGTTCGCCCGCCGGTGCGCCGATACGTTCGCGATCACTGGCGGCACCTCCTCTCGTCATGACGGTCGACTCCCCAGGGGGTCCTGAGGGTTGCACACCCTGACCGCATCCACACGATCGAGTGATCGGAGGCGGCCGGGTAGTGACCACAGGGAGCCTGCATCCCGCACAACGAGCGTCGCGGCACTTGGGTTACGGACGGCGGATGATCGGATCGGGGAGTCAACGGACTTTCACCGACAGCGAGTTGGAGGCTACTGAGCGTGTGTGATCAACGGACGTCGTCCGGGAGGAGCCGGGCGAGCGTACGCACGGCCCGGTACTGGAGGGTCTTGATCGCACCCTCGTTCTTCCCCATGACGCGCGCGGTCTCGGCGACGGAGAGCCCCTGCAGGAACCGGAGCGTGACGCACTCCTGCTGCTGAGGATTGAGCCGTCGTACGGCGTCCAGCAGGGCCGCGTTGGAGAGCGACTCCAGCACCGAGTCCTCGGGCGACCGCTCGACCTCGTTGGCGTCGAGCATCTCGCCGGTCGTGACCTCCAGGCGGAACCGGCTGGACTTGAAGTGGTCCGCGACGAGGTTGCGGGCGATGGTGACCAGCCAGGCGCCGAAGTCGCGTCCTTGCCAGGTGAAGGTCCCGATGCGCCGCAGCGCCCGCAGAAAGGTCTCACTGGTGAGGTCCTCGGCGGTGGCCTTCCCTCCCACCCGGTAGTAGATGTACCGGTACACGGTGTCGCTGTACTGGTCGTAGAGCCGCCCGAAGGCGTCGGCCTCGCCGGCCTGCGCGCGTTCGACGAG
The DNA here is from genome assembly GCF_053587635.1 of Streptomyces sp. NPDC003635. NCBI lineage: Bacteria > Bacillati > Actinomycetota > Actinomycetes > Kitasatosporales > Streptomycetaceae > Streptomyces > Streptomyces sp. NPDC003635. The sequence continues at coordinate 9,389 of NZ_JBSFOK010000031.1, forward strand.
ATCCATCATGCGGGCGCTGTCGCTGTCCGCGGCCGGGCGCCGGGCGGTCGTGGCGCCGGCCGAGCGCCCCCGTCTGCCGACGGCGGCGCTGCCGTCGGCGAGTGCGTAGCACGGGCCGACGGGGGCGGCGGCTACGGCGAGGGTGGGGACGGCGTACGCGGTGGGGACGAAGCCGCGCAACAGGTCTTGGACCGTTGCGCGCAGCGTAGCCAGGCCCGAGGCGTCAACCCCGACGTGTGGGTACACGGGACTCCCAGAGGCAGAGCTTCCATCACGTGCAGTACGGGACCGTTCACCCGTCGTAGCGACGGAGGGGTACCGGATTGCGTCTGAGGAGAATAACGCTTCGTACAGGCGCTGCTACACCCAGTTGCTCAAATCATCGATTACGTCGCTTCTGTTACCGATTGAGGGTCGACTGAGTGCCTCACAGTGATCACTTGTTGATCAAAAGGGATCGAGTTTCGGCCGGGTCCGGGGTCTGTTGTGGCCGTGTGCAGCCAAGGTGACTGGACAGGGGGTTGCCGGGGCAGGGCGTGGGGATTGGCCGGGTTCGGGTGGTGCGGCCTGTGGGTGATCAGAGGTGGGCGGTGTTGCGCCTGCCGCGGTCGTCGGCACGACTGCCTCGCGGCCGCGTGGGCATCACCGGCACGCCTCCCCGCCGAACCGGTGGACGCGCCGCAGGTGTCAGCGGCGGCGGCGGGAGATGGCGATGGCCGCCGCTGTGCCGCCGGCCACCGCGCCCACGCCCGCAGCCGCGGGGATGCCGACCTTGGCGGCCTTGCGGCCCGTGCGGTAGTCGCGCAGGCGCCAGTCCAGGTCGCGCGCGTGCTTGCGGAGCTTCGTGTCCGGGTTGATCGCGTAGGGGTGGCCCACCAGGGACAGCATCGGGATGTCGTTGTGGCTGTCGCTGTACGCGGCGCAGCGGGAGAGGTCCAGGCCCTCCGCCGTCGCCAGCGCGCGCACCGCCTCCGCCTTCGCCGGGCCGTGCAGCGGCTCGCCCACCAGCTTGCCGGTGTAGACGCCGTCCACGGATTCGGCCACCGTGCCCAGCGCGCCCGTGAGGCCCAGTCGTCGCGCGATCACCTGCGCGATCTCCACGGGCGCCGCCGTCACCAGCCACACCTTCTGGCCCGCGTCCAGGTGTGCCTGCGCCAGCGCCCGCGTCCCCGGCCAGATCCGCTCCGCCATGTACTCGTCGTAGATCTCCTCGCCGATCGACATCAGCTCGGAGACCCGGTGGCCCTTCACGATCGACAGCGCCGAGTCCCGCGCCTCCTGCATGTGCTCGGGATCCTCGACCCCGGCCAGCCGGAACCACGCCTGCTGCCAGGCGAACCGCGCCAGATCGCGTGTCTCGAAGAACTTCCGCTTGTACAGGCCCCGGCCGAAGTGGAAGAGCGCGGCGCCCTGCATCACGGTGTTGTCGAGGTCGAAGAAGGCGGCTGCCCTGTCGTCGCCGAGGACCGGGAACTCCGGTTCCTGCGCGGGCAGGGACTCCGGCACCGATTTGCGCGCGGCCTCCGCCGAGGCCTCGCCTGCCAACACGCTTCGCGCCGTGGCGGAGCGCCTACGGGGAGTGAGCCATCCGAGAGCGGCCATGGCGTGAGCATAGCCATTCTGTTCGGAGCTTCCGGAGTCGAGAGGTTGGGAGGCTGTGAACTCTGCGCGACCGCGCCGTTAAACACGCGCGCGGTCACGCGCGAGAATGGCTGACATGAGTCCCATCTTTCGCCGCAAGCCGGCCAAGGTGCCCGAGGACCGGCTCGTCACCCTCATCCGCAAGCCCGGCTGCCATCTGTGTGATGACGCACAGATCGTCATCGAGAAGGTCTGCGGTGACTTGGGGGTCCCCTGGGAACAGAAGGACATCACCCAGGATCCCCAACTCCACGACCAGTACTGGGAACAGATCCCCGTCGTACTCGTCGACGGTGAACAGCACACCTTCTGGCGGGTGAACGAGAACCGCCTCCGCGCCGCCCTCTCGGGCACTGACTGACCAGTCCAACTTGCTCGCAAACTGACTTAGGATCGTCGGCGACCTGGTCTCGGGGGTGGGGATCGTTGAGGAGAGTGTTCGGTTTTGACCCCCGTGTGGGCCATGAGGCGACGGCGCGTGACCCCGGTCACGTTGGCCGGGCAAATCGGACACCATCTTTGTGCACGCGTTCACAAAGACATAGCCTGCATTCGACGGGGCGGTCTGGGGACGTGTGACCGCCTGCAGCCCCGCTCTACCCGCAGGAGCACCGTGGCAACTGGCCGAACTCACCGACCGGCGACCCGTAGCCGAGGGATTCCCGAGGCCACCGTCGCCAGGCTTCCGCTGTACCTTCGCGCGCTGACCGCACTGTCGGAGCGCTCGGTACCCACGGTCTCCTCCGAGGAGCTCGCGGCCGCGGCGGGCGTCAACTCCGCCAAGCTGCGCAAGGACTTCTCCTACCTGGGCTCCTACGGGACGCGCGGAGTGGGCTACGACGTCGAGTATCTCGTCTACCAGATCTCCCGCGAACTGGGGCTGACCCAGGACTGGCCGGTTGTGATCGTAGGTATCGGTAACCTCGGCGCGGCGCTGGCCAACTACGGCGGGTTCGCCTCGCGTGGCTTCCGGGTCGCGGCGCTGATCGACGCCGACCCGGCCATGGCCGGCAAGCCGGTCGCCGGGATTCCCGTCCAGCACTCCGACGACCTGGAGAAGATCATCCAGGACAACGGCGTGTCGATCGGCGTCATCGCCACTCCCGCCGGTGCCGCCCAGCCGGTCTGCGACCGGCTCGTGGCCGCCGGGGTGACCTCCATTCTGAACTTCGCGCCGACCGTGCTGACCGTCCCCGACGGTGTCGACGTGCGCAAGGTCGACCTCTCCATCGAGCTGCAGATCCTCGCCTTCCACGAGCAGCGCAAGGCCGGGGAGGAGGCCGCGGCGAACGACGGCACCGCTCCGGTCGCCGCCGTGCGCGGCGAGTCCGGCGACAAGGGGCCCGACGGGGACGTACCCGCCGTGATGCCGGCATGAGTCTCCTCGTCGTGGGACTGAGCCACCGCAGCGCCCCGGTCAGCGTGCTGGAGCGGGCGGCGCTGAGCGCGGACGCCCAGGTGAAGCTGTTGCAGGACACGGTCGCCGCGGAGCCGGCGACCGAGGCCGCGGTGCTCGCGACCTGCAACCGGATCGAGCTGTACGCCGACGTGGACAAGTTCCACGCGGGTGTCGCCGAGCTGTCGACGCTGCTCGCTCAGCACAGTGGCCTCGGCCTGGACGAGCTCACCCCTTATCTGTACGTGCACTACGAGGACCGGGCCGTCCACCATCTCTTCTCGGTGGCCTGCGGGCTTGACTCGATGGTCGTGGGCGAGGGGCAGATCCTCGGCCAGATCAAGGACTCGCTGGCGCGGGCGCAGGATCTGCACACGGCCGGGCGGCTGCTGAACGATCTGTTCCAGCAGGCGCTGCGGGTCGGTAAGCGGGCGCACTCCGAGACCGGTATCGACCGGGCCGGTCAGTCGCTGGTCACCTTCGGGCTGGAGCAGCTCTCCGGTGGTACGGCTGTGCAGGACTGGGCGCGTGGGAAGCGGGCGCTGGTCATCGGGGCCGGGTCGATGTCGTCGCTGGCCGCGGCGACGCTGGCGCGGGCCGGGGTGGCCGAGGTCGTGATCGCGAACCGTACGGCTGAGCGGGCCGAGCGGCTGGCGGAGATCCTGAACGAGGGGTCGGCGGGGCTGGCTCGCGCGGTGCCGATGGATTCGGTGGCGGGCGAACTGACACGTGCCGATGTCGCGGTGTCCTGCACGGGGGCGACCGGGCTCGTGCTGACCGCCGAGGCTGTTGCCGCGGCCGTGGACGGGCGGATGCCTTCGGTCGGGGCCGGCCCGGCGTCGGACGCGCGGCCGGGCGCGGACGAGGCGCCGTCCGCCGCGGCCGCGGGGGCCGCCCAGGCGACACGACTGCCCGTAGGCCCTGCGGGTGACGACGAGAACTGCCCCCTCGATCTGTCCGCCGTCCAGACCGGGTTCTCCGTCATGGGTGAAGCCGCCGTGGCCGGGATGGACGCCGCCACCCTCGAGCAGCACGCCGCCTGGGTGGACAACGGCACGATCGACCGTCGCGAGTCCGCCCGTCGTGCGCCCGAGGCCGATGCCGAACTGATCACCGCGCTCGCCGCCACCGTCGCGACCATCGGCCGGATCCCCGAGCGCCGTCGGCCCGAGCCCGTCGAGGTGGCGCGGCCCGAGCCCGTCCTGTACTTCCTCGATCTCGCCATGCCCCGTGACATCGACGCCGCCGTGCACCGGCTGGCCGGGGTGCGGCTGGTGGACATCGAGTCGTTGGCCGAGGCTTCGGCGGACGCTCCGATGGCGGCCGACGTCGATCTGGTGCGTCGTATCGTCTCCGACGAGGTCGCCGCCTTCGGGGCCGCGCTGCGGGCCGCGCACATCACGCCGACCGTGATCGCCCTGCGGACCATGGCCGCCGATGTCGTCGCCGGGGAGATCGCCCGGTTGGAAGGGCGGCTGCCGGGCCTCGACGACAAGCACCGCAGTGAGATCACCCAGACCGTGAAGCGCGTCGTGGACAAGCTCCTGCACGCGCCGACCGTACGGGTCAAGCAGCTCGCGGCCGAACCCGGCGGTGCCGGGTACGCGGACGCGCTGCGGACCCTGTTCGACCTCGACCCCGAGACGGTTGCCGCCGTCTCCCGGGCCGAGGACAGCACCGAGAAAGACCGAGGGCCGGCATGAAAGACAAGGCACTGAGGCTCGGGACCCGGCGGAGCAAGCTCGCCATGGCCCAGTCCGGGCAGGTGGCGGACGCCGTGAGCCAGGTGACCGGACGGCCCGTCGAGCTCGTCGAGATCACCACGTACGGCGATGTCTCCCGTGAGTCGCTCGCCCAGATCGGCGGCACCGGCGTCTTCGTCACCGCGCTGCGCGAGGCGCTGCTCAAGGGCGAGGTCGACTTCGCCGTGCACTCGCTGAAGGACCTGCCGACCGGGCAGCCCGACGAGCTGGCGCTGGCAGCCATCCCGGTGCGCGAGGACCCGCGGGACGTGATCGTCGCGCGGGACGCGCTGAAGTTCACCGACCTGCCGCGCGGGGCGCGCATCGGCACCGGTTCGCCGCGCAGGATGGCGCAGCTCAACGCGTACGCCCGCGGCCATGGGCTGGACATCGAGACCGTCCCCATTCGCGGGAACGTCGACACGCGGATCGGATACGTCCGCAACGGCGAGCTCGATGCCGTCGTGCTGGCCGCGGCGGGCCTGAACCGCATCGGCCGGATCGACGAAGTGACCGACTTCCTCTCGGTCGACACCGTTTTGCCCGCCCCCGGCCAGGGGGCCCTGGCGATCGAGTGCACCGCGGACAACGCGGAGCTGATCGCCGCGCTCGGCGAGCTCGACGACCCGTTCACGCGGGTCGCCGTCACCGCCGAGCGGTCACTGCTCGCCGCCCTGGAGGCCGGCTGCTCCGCCCCTGTGGGCGCGCTGGCCGACCTGTTGGCCGACGGGCAGATTGTCAAGGAAATGCGCCTGCGTGGCGTCGTCGGCACGACCGACGGCACGCGCACGGTGCAGCTGTCCACCACCGGTCCCGTGCCCGAGACGCACGACCATGCGCTGGCGCTCGGTCGCGAACTCGCTGCCGAGATGCTTGCCCAGGGCGCGGCCGGTCTGATGGGGGAGCGAGCACAGTGAGCCCCACCGCCCTTACCACCGGCCTTGAACACGGGCACGTCACCTTCCTGGGTGCCGGACCCGGGGATCCGGGACTGCTGACTCTGCGCGCCGTGGAGGCGCTGGCGAACGCGGACGTACTCGTCGCCGAGCACGAGGTGCTCGACGTCGTCCGGGTGCACGCCAGGTCGGGCGTGTCCGTCGTGAACACGGATCCGGATCCTTCGTCGGACCCGGTTCCGGGCACAGGCACGCCTCAGCTAGCGGTTGTTGACGGCACGTCAACGACCGCTGGGGCACCCGCTGTGCGGGATGCGGCACATCTTGTCATGGAGGCCGCGCGGGGCGGCAGGCGGGTCGTGCGTGCGGTGCCCGGGGACCCCGGGCTCGACGCGTACGCCGCCGAGGAGATGCTGGCGTGCGCCGCCGCCGGGGTGCCTTTCGAGGTGGTCCCCGGTGTCGCGGCCGCGGTCGGCGTGCCCGCGTACGCCGGTGTGCCGCTGCGCGACGCGCAGGGCGCGGACGTGCGGTTCGTGGACGCGCGCACGGCGTCGGACCGGTGTTGGACGGAGGTGGGCGCCTCCGACGGGACGGTGGTCGTGTCGACGAGCCTCGACTCCGTCGCCGCGGCGGCGGGCGAGCTGGTGGCCGCCGGCCGGAAGCCGGACACCCCCCTGACCGTCACGGTCGCCGGTACGACGACCCGGCAGCGGACCTGGACCGCGACGCTGGGCACGATCGCGCAGACGCTGAAGCAGGCGAAGGTGCTGCCCTCGCCCGAGGGCGGGCGGCCGGTGATAGCCGTGGTCGGTGAGCGTTCCGCCGCCGCCCAGCGCGACCAGCTGTCGTGGTTCGAGTCCAAGCCACTCTTCGGGTGGCGGGTGCTCGTACCGCGTACGAAGGAGCAGGCGGCCTCGCTCTCCGACCAGCTGCGGTCGTACGGGGCCGTGCCGCACGAGGTGCCGACGATCGCCGTCGAGCCGCCGCGGACGCCGCAGCAGATGGAGCGGGCGGTCAAGGGCCTGGTGACGGGCCGCTACGAGTGGATCGCCTTCACTTCCGTGAACGCCGTCAAGGCCGTGCGGGAGAAGTTCGAGGAGTACGGGCTCGACGCCCGTGCCTTCGCCGGGATCAAGGTCGCGGCGGTGGGCGAGCAGACGGCGAAGGCCCTGATCGCGTTCGGTGTGAAGCCGGATCTGGTGCCTTCCGGGGAGCAGTCCGCCGCGGGTCTGCTGGAGGACTGGCCGCCGTACGACCCCGTCTTCGACCCGATCGACCGGGTGTTCCTGCCGCGGGCGGACATCGCCACGGAGACGCTGGTGGCCGGGCTCATCGAGCTGGGCTGGGAGGTCGACGACGTCACGGCGTACCGGACCGTGCGGGCGTCGCCGCCGCCGGCGGAGACCCGGGAGGCGATCAAGGGCGGTGGCTTCGACGCCGTGCTCTTCACCTCGTCCTCGACCGTGCGGAACCTGGTGGGCATCGCCGGCAAGCCGCACAACGTGACCGTGATCGCCTGTATCGGTCCGGCCACGGCGAAGACCGCCGAGGAGCACGGGCTGCGGGTGGACGTGATGGCTCCCGAGCCGTCCGTGCACAAGCTGGCGGAGGCGCTGGCGGACTTCGGCGCGAAGCGGCGGGCCGCCGCCGTGGAGGCCGGGGACCCGGTGACTCGGCCGAGCGAGCGGCGGCCGGGGGCGCGCAGACGCCGGACGACGACGTGATGTGACGGTTCGCAGGGGCCGACCGAGGAAGCTCGGTCGGCCCTTCGTCGTCTACGCGGGCGTGACGGTGTGGCCGTAGCGGAGCAGGTTCTCCGGGTCGTACGTCTTCTTGGCGCGGCGCAGGCGGGTGTACGTCTCCGGGGTCCAGGCGCGGGCCCGGTCGTCGGGGTTGCCCGGGGTGCCGTGGATGTTGACCATCGTGTAGCCGGTGCCGTAGGGGGCCATCGCCGCGTGCAGGGACGTGGTCGCGCGCTCTATCGCCTCCGCCTCGGGCGGGGCCGCCAGAACTCCCACCGCCTCCAGGAGGAAGTCGGCGTCCCTCGCGCAGATCGCGTCCTCCGCGCGCGCCGGGCGGGACAGGGCGCCGCCCATGTGGCGCAGGCCGGTCATGGTGAGGGGGTAGTCCGGTGCCTCCGGGCCCGCCTGGGCGAGGAACGCGCCGATCGCCTCCGGGGGCAGCTCGCGCAGCAGGCTGCAGGACTCGCGGGCGGGCAGCGGGTCCTGGGGTTCCAGGTAGATGCGGTCCATCGCCGTGTACGGCATGACCTCGACCATGTCGACGACCACGGGTGCGGCGGCGCGCAGTGGCGCGAGGAGCTCCTCGCCTGCCTCCGGGGCGCCTGTCCAGGCCACGGCGATCCGGGCCCAGAAACCGCCTCGCAGGGGTTCGGGGATCTGGGGGATCGGGGGGAGGCGGAGGAGGGTGAAGGCCGTGCACATCTCCTCCGGTACCTGCCGGGTCCACTCCGCCCAGGCCGTGAGCAGGGGTTCCGCGTCCTCGCCCCGGCAGTAGAGGCCGCCGCCGAGGAGGGTGGGGAGCGGCAGGAGGTCGCAGGTGAGGGAGGTGACGACGCCGACGTTTCCCTTGCCGCCGCGCAGGGCCCAGAACAGGTCCGGTTCCTGGGCGGCGTCCGCTTCGTGCAGGGTGCCGTCCGGGAGGACCACCTGGAAGGAACGGACCAGGTCGGCCGCGTAGCCGTAGGTGCGGCCGAGGACGGGGAGACCACCGCCGAGGGTGTAGCCGATGACGCCCGCGTCCGTGGAGGAGCCGGTGAGGGCGGCGAGGCCGTGGGGGGCGGCGGCTTCGAGGACGTGGCGCCATTTCGCGCCGGCGGCGATGGTGGCGGTGCGGGCCTCGGGGCTGATCGTCACGTCTGTCATCCGGGTGGTGCTGATGAGGAGGCCGTGGTCGATCGGGAAGTTGGCGCCGTGGCCGGTGGCTTGTACCGCGACGGGGGTGTGGGTGGCCGAGGCCCAGCGGAGGGCGGTGACGACGTCGTGCGGGCTGGTGGCGCCGACGACCACGTCCGGGGTGTGGAGGGCGGCGAGGTTGAAGCCGGTGACTTCTTCGGCGTAGCCGGGGTCGCCCGGGCGTAGGACCGGGCCCTGGATCTCTGAGAGGGCGAAGAGGTCGGGGGTGGGGTGGGGGGCGGTCATGGGGGTCCTCCGGCGGCGGCGTGCGGAGGGACGGCGGCGGTCGGGTGCGGTGTTTCGGAGTGCCTGGCCGTCGGGCCCTGGTTTTGTCGGGTCTGCTGTTCTTCCAGGATGGCTTGTGGGGGTGGGGTGTGCAGGTCGACGGGGCGCGGGGGCTTGTTCTGGGTCCGTGGTGGCTGGGGTGGGGGTGGGTTTGCGCTCGCCCGCGCCGGCGGGTGCCCGCAGCTCGTTGACTTCCGCGGCTGAGGGGATGTGGCCGACATCGCGTCGGCATCGGGGGTGGTGGGGCGGGCGTAGCGTAGTGGTATGTCGACGTATGGATCATTTCCTGGGGCCCGGCCGCGGCGGTTGCGGGGGTCCGCTGTCATGCGGCGGATGGTTGCCGAGACGCGGTTGCATCCGGCCGATCTGATTCTTCCCGCCTTCGTGCGGGAGGGGGTTGCCGAGCCCGTGCCCATCGCCTCCATGCCCGGCGTTGTGCAGCACACCCGGGACACTCTGAAGAAGGCCGCCGCCGAGGCCGTCGCCGCCGGGGTATCCGGGATCATGCTCTTCGGCGTGCCGGAGGAGTCCAAGAAGGACGCCCTGGGAACCCCGGGGACGGATCCCGACGGGATTCTGCAGGTCGCCCTCCGGGACGTTCGCGCCGAGGTCGGCGACGAGCTGCTCGTCATGTCGGATCTCTGTCTCGACGAGACCACCGACCACGGGCACTGCGGAGTGCTCGACGATCAGGGGCGCGTCGACAATGACGCCACCCTCGAGCGGTACGCCGAGATGGCTCAGGTCCAGGCCGACGCCGGTGCCCATGTCGTCGGGCCCAGCGGAATGATGGACGGGCAGATCGGTGTCGTCCGGGACGCACTCGACCAGATCGGCCGCGAGGACGTCGCCATCCTCGCGTACACCGCCAAGTACGCCTCCGCCTTCTACGGGCCCTTCCGCGAGGCCGTCGGTTCCTCCCTCCAGGGGGACCGCAAGACCTATCAGCAGGACCCCGCCAACGCCCGGGAGTCCCTGCGCGAGTTGGCCCTCGACCTGGAGGAGGGGGCCGACATGGTGATGGTGAAGCCTGCCGGGCCCTATCTCGACATCCTCGCCCGGGTCGCGGACGCCGTCGACGTTCCCGTCGCCGCCTACCAGATCTCCGGCGAGTACTCGATGATCGAGGCCGCCGCCGAGAAGGGCTGGATCGACCGTGACCGGGCCATTCTGGAGACCCTCACGGGGATCAAGCGGGCCGGCGCCCGGAACATCCTCACCTACTGGGCCACCGAAGTGGCCCAGAAGCTGCGGTAGTTCGGCTCCCGGCCGCCGACCTCAGTTCAACGCGTCCTGCGCTTCCTGCTGCCAGTACGTCACCGACAGCGCGCTGTCGTAGTACAGGCCCTTCGCCGGAAGCGCCGGGGTCGCGGAGGCGCCGCCCGAACTGTTCGGGGTCCGGCCCTGGAACGCGACCGTCAGCTTCTCGCCGGTCATGCCGCCCTCTCCGCTGCCGTCCGCCGCGCTGAGCAGGACGCCCGCGTAGCCGGAGTCACCCGGGTCCAGGGTCGGCACCGCCTGCGGCTTGGTCTCCGGCATCGCCTGCGGCACCCACTGCATCTCGTCGAAGCGGAGCACCGGGTAGTAGTACAGCGAGCAGGGCTTCGAGCCGGTGTTGGTCACCGTCAGCAGCATGTGGTTCAGGGGGCGGGACACCGGCTGGGCGGTGACCTTCGTGTTGGCGCCGTTGCAGGTCACCGGCTGAGCGGAGCCGGAGTCGCCCGACGGAACGGACGCGTCGGGCTGTTGGGTGGAGGTCGGCTGGTCCGCTTCGGCCGGCTGGTCCGGCTCGGCCGGCTGCTCCGTCTTCGCGGGATCCGTCGTGGGTGCCGATGCCGATGCCGTCGGCTTCGACGCGCCCTCGTCCTCTGTGCCCGTGCCGTCGTCGCAGGCGGTCAGAGCGAAGGTGACGAGGGCGGCGCCCGCGGCGGCGGCGAGACGGGCGTGGCGGAAGGTGCGCATGGCTGAAGTCCTTGTCCGTGGATACGGGTTCGCTGTGGATGAGGAGAGCTTGTGCGATCGTTTGTCCCGGCCGCAGCGGTCGGCGGGGGATACGGGACACTGGAATGCCAGTGGCACGTCTGACGTGCGAGAACACCCCTCCCCTGGAACGGGGGAACGGGATGACGGGGGATGGAGGAACGGTGTCGTACGGCACTGCCGGGGATGGGTTCGCCGCGTTACTGCGGGAGTTGAAGGACCGGTCCGGACACAGCTACGGGGTGCTCGCCAAACGGCTGCACATGAGTACGTCGACCCTGCACCGGTACTGCAACGGGGACGCCGTACCCACCGACTACGCGCCCGTCGAACGGCTCGCCCGCCTCTGCAAGGCCTCCCCGGAGGAACTGGTGGAGCTGCATCGGCGGTGGGTGCTGGCCGACGCGATGAGGAAGCGGAAGGGCGTGGCGGGGGAGGGCACTTCGGCGCGGGTGATGGCGGAGGAAGCGCCGGTCGAGGTAGCGCCGGTCGAGGAAACTACTGCCGAGGAAGCTCCGGCCGAGGAAGCTCCGGCAGCCGAACTCCCCGAGCCTCCCGAACTCCCCGACGCCGCCCCCGGCCCTGCCGCGCTCGCCGAGCCCACCGTACCGTCCCCGCGCCGCCGCCTCCGTCGCCGTAGCGTCGTCCTCGCCGGAGCCGCGGGCGCGGTCGCCGTCGCCGCCGTTCTCGCCTCGGTAGCCCTCGCCACGAACCCCCTCTCCGGGGACGAGCGGCAGGGCGACGACGCTCGGCGCCGTCCCGTCGGGGCCGCCGCGTCCAGCGACGCCCCGCGGACTTCGGCCCCGCCCTCCAAGTCCCCCTCGCCGGAGGCGAAGAGCACCCCGCCCGCCTCCCCCTCCGCGAGCCGCACGACTGGTGGCGCCGCCGCCCCGGAGGCCGACGCGGGGCCGCCGCTGACCGTCACGACCCGGCCGTACGCCTGGGAACACCCCTGCTCCCAGCACTATCTGATCGAACAGCAGGCGGCCAAGGTCCCCCCGCCGCCCTTCCAGCAGGACGCGCCCGCCTGGGTCGACGCGGTGGGGGCCGTGTCGGCGGGGGAGCAGCTCGTGACGCTGACCGTGCAGGGCACCGGCGAGGAGACCGTGGTGCTCGACAGCCTGACCGTGCACGTGGTCAGCAAGGACCGGCCCCTCGCCTGGAACGACTACGTGATGGGCGTCGGCTGCGGCGGTGGCGTGCCCACCCGCCCCTTCACCGTGGCCCTGGACGGGGCCCGGCCGATCGTGGCGGCCGCCGCCGGGCAGCGGGACTTCCCGCTGAAGGTGAGCGAGTCCGACCCGGAGGTTCTGAAGATCACGGCCGACGCCTCGGCGTACGACGTGCGCTGGTACCTGGAGCTGGCCTGGTCCAGCGGTGGCCGCAGCGGCAAGCTCGTCGTCGACGACGGCGGCGAGCCGTTCCGCACGAGCGGCAACAACGGCCGTCCCGCGTACGAGTTCCCGCTCGGCGGCGAGAAGTGGATCGCCTCGATCGGGGAGGGCGGCTAGTGCCGCGTCCGGCGGGGGACGTGGGCCGCGGGCGACCGGCGCCGGCCTGCACGGATGAGGGGGCCCTCGGGTTGGGGGCGGCACGGCCGGTACGGACCGGGGGAGTCCGTATCGCGGAAAGCTGCTTGTAGGCGCCACTTAGTTCCCTAGGGTGCGGGCAGGAGCCGTTACGCCACCGAGGAGCCGCCACGTGACCGTCGTCGAGCCCGCGCCGTCCCGCCCCGCGCCCGTCCCCCCGCTCGCCTCGCGGGCCCGGTCGATCGGCGGGTCGCCGGTACGGGACATCCTGGCGGTCACCGCGCGGCCCGAGGTGATCAACTTCGCGGGCGGGCTCCCGGCGCCGGAGCTGTTCGACACCGAGGGCATCGCCGACGCCTTCCGGGCAGTGCTCGCGGAGACGCCCGCGCGGGCGCTGCAGTACTCCACGACCGAGGGCGAGCCGGTGCTGCGGGCCGCGCTCGCCGCACGGATGTCGGAGCGAGGGCTGCCCACCGACGCCGACGACGTCCTCGTCACCACCGGCTCCCAGCAGGCGCTGTCCCTGCTCGCCACCGCGCTGCTGGAGCCCGGGGACACCGTGCTGGTCGAGAACCCCTGCTACCTCGCGGCGCTCCAGGCCTTCGGGTTCACCGGCGCCCGGGTCGTGGCCGTGCCGGGCGACGGGGACGGCGTCGACCCCGCCGCGCTGGAGGAACTGGTGCTGCGCGAGCGGCCCAAGCTCCTCTACACCGTCCCCACCTTCCAGAACCCCACCGGCCGCACCATGCCCACCGCCCGCCGTACGGCCGTGGCCGCCGTCGCCGCCCGGCACGGGCTGTGGATCGTCGAGGACGACCCGTACGGCGAGCTGCGCTTCGAGGGCGAGCGGGTGCCGTGGATCGCCGCCTGCCCGGGCGCCGAGGACCGGACCGTGCTGCTCGGCTCCTTCTCCAAGGTGATGGCGCCGGGCCTGCGGCTCGGTTGGCTGCGCGCCCCGGCCGCGCTGCGCCGCGCCTGCGCCGTCGCCAAGCAGGCCGCCGACCTGCACACCCCGACCGTCAACCAACTCGCCGCCGCCCGCTACCTGGCCGACCGGGACCTGGACGCGCACGTGGCCCGAGTGGCGAGCGTCTATGGCGAGCGGCGCGATGCCATGCTGGCGGGCCTGGCGGAGGCTCTCCCGCCCGGCTCGACCTGGAACCGCCCCGAGGGCGGCATGTTCCTGTGGGCCCGGCTGCCGGAGTCGTACGACACGGGCGCGCTGTTGCCGGAGGTCGTCCGCAAGGACGTCGCCTACGTGCCCGGCGCGCCCTTCCACGCCGGTGAGCCCGACCGCTCGACCCTGCGGCTGTGCTTCGTGACGGAGACGCCCGAGCGGATCGGGGAGGGGCTGCGGAGGCTGGGACGAGGGCTGCTCCTCCAGGAGGCCTAGGTCGTAAGTCCCTGGTCGGTTGCGGCTGTGGACCGCCGACGCGGTGCAGGGGGCTGCTTAGGGTGACGGCATGTCCGACACAGTGGAGTTCGACCTCGACGCGTATCTCAACCGGATCGGTTGGGAGGGGGAGCGCAGGGCCGATCCGGCCACCCTGGCCGGTGTCCACCTCGCGCATTCCCGGGCCATTCCCTTCGAGAACCTGGACCCGGTCGGCGGCCGGGCGCCGTCGCTGGCCCTCGGCGATCTGCTGGCCAAACTGATCCACGGCCGCCGTGGGGGCTACTGCTACGAGCACAACACCCTCTTCCGGCACGCCCTGGAGGCCCTCGGCTTCCGGGTGACCGGCCTGGCCGCGCGCGTCGTGCTCGGCGCGGACCGGCCGGAGAGCCGCCCGCGCACCCACATGACCCTGGTCGTGCACGCTCCCGGCGACCCGCAGCCGTACCTCGCCGACGTGGGCTTCGGGGCGATCGGCGCGCTGCTGGAACCGGTGCCGCTGACCACCGGCGTCGAGTTCGCCGGGGCGGGCCGCCGGCACCGGTTGGTCCACGCGCCGCACGACGGGCCGCTGGAGCTGTGGGTGCTGGAGGCGCACGACGGGCGGGAGTGGGTGCGGCAGTACGCCTTCACGCTGGACCCCTGCGAGGCGCCCGACTACGAGGTGTTCAACTGGCACGTCGGGACGAGCCCGCGCTCGCCGTTCACCCAGAGCCGCTATGTCCAGCGCGTGACCGCCGACCGCCATGTCCTCCTCCACGGCGACCTGCTCACCGAGACGCTCGCGGACGGCACGGTCACCGAGCGCAAGATCGCCGAGGACGAGGTCGAGCGGCTGCTGGAGGAGGAGTTCGGCATCGTGTGCTGACAGGTGCCCGGACGCACCGCGGCCCGTCCTCCCCCGGGGGAGAGGACGGGCCGCGGTGGCATGCCGGCGTCTAGAGCCGCTCGGGGGTCCGGATGCCCAGCAGGGCCATGCCCTGGTGGAGGGTGCGGGCCGTCAGGTCGCACAGGAACAGCCGGTTCTCCGTCTGCTCGGCGGTGTCGGCCTTCAGGACCGGGCACTGGTCGTAGAACGTCGTGAACAGCGAGGCCAGCTGGTACAGGTACGCGGCCACCTTGTGCGGCGCGTACTCCGCCGAGGCCTCGAAGACCGTCGCGCCGAACGAGTCCAGGTGCAGACCCAGGGCCCGCTCGGCCGGGGCCAGTTCCAGCTCCGGGCGGGCCTTCGGCTCGCTGCCGTCGGCCTTGCGCAGGATCGACTTGATCCGGGCGTACGCGTACTGGAGGTACACGCTGGTGTCGCCGTTGAGCGAGACCATCTGGTCCAGGTCGAACTTGTAGTCCCGGCTCGCCGAGGTCGACAGGTCCGCGTACTTCACGGCGCCGATGCCGACGTACCGGCCGTTCTCGACGATCTCCTCCTCGGAGAGGCCCACCTTCTCGGCCTTCTCCCGGACGACCGCGGTGGCCCGCTCGACGGCCTCGTCGAGCAGGTCCTCCAGCCGGACCGTCTCGCCCGCACGCGTCTTGAACGGCTTGCCGTCCGCGCCGAGCACGGTGCCGTAGCCCATGTTGTGCGCGGTGACCTCGTCGCTCAGCCAGCCGGCCCGGCGGGCGGTCTCGAAGACCATCCTGAAGTGCAGGGACTGCCGTACGTCCACGACGTAGAGCAGGGTCGTGGCGTCCAGGTCGACCACGCGGTTGCGGATCGCGGTCAGGTCCGAGGCCGCGTAGCCGAAGCCGCCGTCCGCCTTCTGCACGATCAGCGGGACCGGCTGGTCGTCCTTGCCGCGGATCTCGTCGAAGAACACCACGAGCGCGCCCTCGGAGCGGACCGCGACGCCCATCTCCTCCAGGAGGCGGGCGGTCTCCGGCATGCCGTCGTTGTACGCCGACTCACCGACGATCTCGTCGTCCCGGATCTCCATGTCCAGCTTCTCGAAGACCGAGTAGAAGTAGACCTTCGACTCGTCCACGAACTGCTGCCACAGGTCGAGCGTCTCCTTGTCGCCGGACTGGAGGGCGACGACCCGCTTCCGGGCCCGCTCCTTGAACTCGTCGTCCGAGTCGAAGACCGCACGCGAGGCCTTGTAGACGCGGTTCAGGTTGCTCATCGCCTCGGCGCCGTCGACCTCCGACGGCGGGGCCAGCTCGCCCGGGTGCTCCATCAGGTACTGGATGAGCATGCCGAACTGGGTGCCCCAGTCGCCGATGTGGTGCCGGCCGATCGTCTTCTCGCCGGTGAAGTCGAGCATGCCGCGCAGGGCGTCGCCGATCACCGCCGAACGGAGGTGGCCGACGTGCATCTCCTTCGCCACGTTCGGCTGGGCGTAGTCGATGACCGTGACGCCCGGGGTCTCCTTCAGCGGCACGCCGAGCCGGTCGTCGGCGGCGCGCGCGGCGAGGGTCTCCGTGAGAGCCGCGTCGCTGACGGTGATGTTCAGGAAGCCGGGCCCGGAGACCTCGACGTCCTTGATCACATCACCGGTGACGATGTTGCCCACGACCTGCGTCGCCAGCTCCCGCGGGTTCGCCTTCGCCTTCTTGGCGAGCGCGAGGATGCCGTTGGCCTGGAAGTCGGCCCGGTCGCTACGTCGAAGCAGCGGGTCCGCGTCGGTCTCCGGCAGGGCGGCAGACAGGGCGGACGCGAGGCGCTGGTTGACGAGATCGGTGAGCGACGTGACCGAGGCCATTTGGTGGGAGCCGTTCTCCTCGTGGGATGGATAGACGCAGCCAGTATCCCATGGGGGGTAAAGCGAATTTCGCGGGCGAGGAGCTCGGGTGGTGTGCTGTGCTGTGCCGGGTGCGGCGCCGTGAGGGCTTGTCGCGCAGTTCCCCGCGCCCCTGAGAAGGCGGCTGCGCCGCCTAGACTTGGGGCGCAGCCCTTTTGACCGTACTGGCTGCCCTGGAGAAAGAAGGACGTGCCGATCGTGGCTCAGAGCACCGAGACCACCGACTGGGTCTCCCGTTTCGCGGATGAGGTCATCGAGGAGTCGGAGCGTCGGGCCCCGGGCAAACCGGTCGTCGTCGCCTCCGGACTCTCCCCCTCCGGGCCCATCCACCTGGGCAATCTCCGCGAGGTCATGACGCCCCACCTCGTCGCCGACGAGATCCGGCGGCGCGGGCACGAGGTCCGGCACCTGATCTCCTGGGACGACTACGACCGCTACCGCAAGGTGCCCAAGGGCATCGCCGGGGTGGACGAGAAGGCCTGGGAAGAGCACATCGGCAAGCCGCTCACCTCGGTGCCGGCGCCGAAGGGCTCGGCGTACCCGAACTGGGCCGAGCACTTCAAGGCCGCCATGGTCGAGTCGCTGGCCGAGCTGGGCGTGGAGTTCGACGGGATCAGCCAGACCGCGCAGTACACCTCCGGTGTCTACCGCGAGCAGATCCTGCACGCCATGAAGCACCGCGGCGACATCGACGCGATCCTCGACCAGTACCGGACCAAGAAGTCCCCCGGGAAGAAGCAGTCGCAGAAGCCGGTCGACGAGGCCGAGCTGGAGGCCGCCGAGGGATCGGGAGCCGCCGCCGAGGACGACGGCAGCTCCGGCTCGGCCGGGTACTTCCCGTACAAGCCGTACTGCGGCAACTGCGAGAAGGACCTGACCACGGTCACCTCCTACGAGGACGAGACCACCGAGCTGTCGTACACCTGCACCGTGTGCGGCTTCGCCGAGACCGTCCGGCTGAACGAGTTCAACCGCGGCAAGCTGGTCTGGAAGGTCGACTGGCCCATGCGCTGGGCCTACGAGGGCGTCGTCTTCGAGCCGTCCGGCGTCGACCACTCCTCGCCCGGGTCGTCGTTCCAGGTCGGCGGGCAGATCGTCGGGATCTTCGGCGGCAAGCAGCCGATCGGCCCGATGTACGCCTTCGTCGGCATCTCCGGCATGGCGAAGATGTCCTCCTCGCGCGGCGGGGTGCCCACCCCGGCGGACGCGCTCCAGATCATGGAGCCGCAGCTGCTGCGCTGGCTGTACGCCCGGCGCCGGCCCAACCAGTCCTTCAAGATCGCCTTCGACCAGGAGATCCAGCGGCTCTACGACGAGTGGGACAAGCTGGACGCCAAGGTGGCCGACGGGTCGGTGCTCCCGGCGGACGCCGCCGCGCACTCCCGCGCGGTGCGTACGGCGGGCGGGGAGCTGCCGCGCACGCCGCGCCCGATGCCGTACCGGACGCTCGCGTCCGTCGCCGACATCACCGCCGGGCACGAGGACCAGGCGCTGCGGATCCTCTCCGAGCTCGACCCCGCCGACCCGCTCGGCTCGCTGGACGAGGCCCGTCCGCGGTACGACAAGGCCGAGGCCTGGATCAACACGCACGTCCCCGCCGACCAGCGGACGATCGTGCGGTCCGAGCCCGACGCGGAACTGCTGAAGTCCCTCGACGAGGCGTCCCAGCAGTCGCTGCGGCTGCTGCTCGACGGCCTCGAGTCGCACTGGTCCCTGGACGGGCTGACGCATCTCGTCTACGGCGTGCCCAAGGTGCAGGCCGGGTTCTCGGCGGACGCCACGCCCAAGGAGCTGCCGCCGGAGATCAAGACGGCCCAGCGGACGTTCTTCGCCCTGCTGTACCACCTGCTGGTCGGCCGGGACACCGGTCCCCGGCTGCCCACGCTGCTGCTGGCCGTGGGCCAGGGGCGGGTCCGTAACCTGCTCGGGGCGTAGCCGCTACGACGACGAAGGGGCCCTCCTTTGACGGAGGGCCCCTTCGTGTCGTTCTGCTCGCGGTGCTACGCGATGTGCTCGTCCGTGAGTTCCGCGTTGAGCCGGTTGGAGAAGCGGTTCACCATGCGCTTGGCCTCGGCCTCGGGCAGGGACTTGCCGTACGTCGCCTCCACGTCGGCCATGAAGCCGCGGGGGGTGGGGGCGCCGTTGCCGCTCTTTATCGACTCACGGAAGACCTGGTAGTACGCGTCCTCGTCCGGTTCGGCCGGAAGCGTGCCGCCGCCTTCGCCCAGCTCGCGGGTGCGGCCGGGGGCGACGGGGATGGGGAAGCTGCCGGTCTCCTCCGGGGAGGGTTCCGCGAGCGGGGGCTCCTGCTGGTACTGGTCCTCGTACTGCTCGGCCTGCTGCTGTTCCGCGACCCACTGCTGGTAGTTGGGGTCGAAGGTGGGGTCGTAGCCGCCGTGGTACTCGATCTGCTGAGGGGCTTCGAACCAAGGGCTCTGGTCCGGTTCGGGTTCCGGGTGCTGTTGCGCGGTGTTCTGGTTGCCGACCAGTTCCGGGCGCTGCTCGCTCTGCGGTGCGCCTCTCATGGGGACGGGCGCCGCCCCCGCGGCACGACCGCCCGCGGCCAGCCGGGGTTGGGGTTCCGGAGCCGGCGGGATCAGGGCCGGTTCGATGCCGGCCGCCGCCAAGCCCGCTGGGGCTGTTTCCGCCAGGGGGACGCCGTACTTGGCCAGGCGCAGCGGCATCAGGGACTCCACCGGGGCCTTGCGGCGCCAGGACCGGCCGTAGCGGGAGCGAAGCCGGGCCTGGTAGACCAGGCGTTCCTGCTCCAGCTTGATGACCTGCTCGTAGGAGCGAAGCTCCCACAGCTTCATCCGCCGCCACAGCAGGAACGTCGGCACCGGGCTCAGCAGCCAGCGGGTGAGGCGGACGCCCTCCATGTGCTTGTCCGCCGTGATGTCCGCGATGCGGCCGATCGCGTGGCGGGCGGCTTCCACCGCCACCACGAACAGGACCGGGATCACCGCGTGCATGCCGACACCCAGCGGGTCCGGCCAGGCCGCCGCGCCGTTGAAGGCGATGGTCGCCGCCGTCAGCAGCCATGCCGTCTGGCGCAGCAGGGGGAAGGGGATTCTGATCCAGGTCAGGAGCAGGTCCAGGGCCAGCAGGACGCAGATGCCCGCGTCGATGCCGATCGGGAAGACGTAACTGAAGTCCCCGAAGCCCTTCTTGAGGGCCAGCTCACGGACTGCCGCGTACGAACCGGCGAAGCCGATACCGGCGATGATCACTGCGCCGAACACGACCACGCCGATGAGAACGCGGTGTGTCCGGGTCAGTTGCGGTGGCCCGGCCACTCGTACTCCCCTCCCCTTGCGTGTTGTTGCGCGCAACAGGGTGGCACATCAGTGCGGCGAACGTGTCGCCGGTAGGTCAGGTCGTCTTCGACGAGGACTTGGAGGACGGCTTGGACGAGGTCTTCGAGGACGACCCGGAGGACGGCTTGGACGGGTCGGCACTCGCGGTGCTTTCGCCCGTTCCGTTGGCCTTCGTCACCGCCGCCACCGCCTCCTTTGCGGCCTTCTGCGCCAGCTTGGTCAGGGTGTCCGCGCTCGGCGTCTTCTCGCCGGCGAGACCCGCGCCGTTGTAGTCGACGGTGACCACGACGTTCTCGACCCGGGCCACGATCGTCTGCTGCTTGAAGGAGCCTTCCTTCTTCTTCAGGTCGTAGCGCACGGCCGTCGCCTCGTCGCCCGTCCCGGAGACCGGCTCCGACTTCACGTTCTTCGCGCCGTCCACCGCCTGGACGTCCTTGACCTGCTTGGCGTAGTACTCCTGCGCCAGCTCGTCGCCCGCGCCACGCGTGACGTCGGACTCGAAGCGCAGCAGGGAGACGTTCAGCCAGCGGAACTGGGAGCCGTCCACGCCGTTGTTGTCCAGGCTGCTCCAGGAGCAGCTCGCCCGCGTGGAGGTGTCGTTGGACGTGCCCTCCTTGCCGGACTTGCCCGCCTTCGGCACCAGATCACCCAACGTGTCCTTCGCCAGCACGTCACAGGCCTCGGGCAGGGTGTCGTACGCGGCCGCCTGCACGGTCGGCGACGGGCTCGCGGAGGCCGAGGCGCCGGCGCTCGCGCCCTTGGCGGTGTCGTCGGAGCCGGAATCGGAGGAGCAGCCTGCGGCGATCAGCATCACGGGGACGGCGGCCGCGCCGAGAAAGACGCGGCTCAGGCGCTTCGCTCGCTGGTCGAACTGCTCTCGCTGTGCTGGTCGCTGCATGGTTCCTTCACTCATCGCGCTGTTCGTGCTCCTGCGGTCGGATCGGGTCCGAGGGGCCACGGTACGCGGTGAGCAAGCCGTGTGTTTCTGTTTCGCCGTCTTCACAAACGGCCCTCCACGGGCCTCAGCCGCCCAGCGACTCCGCCAGCTCGGCCGCCAGATTCCGGGCCCTGTCCTGCATTTCCTGGCTGTCGGGGGTGATGCCGACGGTGGCCGGCTGCTCCTCGTACTGGATGGTCACGATGACGTTGGACGTGCGGAACGCCACAGTCACCGTGCGCTGCTGGGCCGTCGAACCGGCGCTGCTCAACACGTCGTCCAGGAAGGCCTCGTCGCCCAAGTCCTCGAGTACGCGGGGCTGGAGGTCGGTGGGGGTGGCGGAGGGCGAGGAGGAAGTGGAGGCGGAGCCCGAGGGGCTCACGGAGGCGGACGCGGAGTCGCCGGGGGTGGTGGTGGGGCTGCCGGAGCCGGTCTCGGGGGACTCGGTCGCCGGGGACTCGGTCTGGGTGACGGTCGGTTCGGGCAGGTCGGCCGCCGCCACCTGGCTCGCGAAGACCTGTTCGGCCTGGCTGTCGTCGCTGACGGCGTTGTCGTACGACACCACGCGCTCGAAGTCGACGAAGAGATGGTCGGTGGCGTCGGCCGACTCCACCTTCCAGCGGCAGCCCACCTTGCGGTCGGTGTCGTAGGTGAGGGTCGCGGTGCCCTCGTAGGCCTTCTCGCGCTGCTCCTCGTCGGCGATCTGCGGGATGCCGGGGAGCAGGGCGTCGAGGGTGTCGGGGTCGACCACGCCACAGGGTTCCGGGAGGGTGCGGTAGCGGCCGGGCTCGGCCGCCGCCGTCGCCGTACCGGAGTCGCCGGGGTTGGAGCCGTCCGTCGTGCCGCCGTCCGAGGAACTGCCGGTGCAGCCGGCCAGCAGCGCCGCGAGGAGCGCGGCGGCGCCGGGTACGTACGCCTTCCGCTGCACGGTCGGCTCCTCTCGCTGCGGCTTAATCGATTGCGGGGTGGGGGCGGCCCCTGGAGACAATGTCTATCGCACGCACTGCCGTGAACGCCGGTCCGTTGTCCCTTTCGTTGACCTTGGCGCCGGTTTTGCGATTTGAGACTTGTGTGGCTTTCCGGGGGAATGAGGAAGATATGTCGTACGTGGAAATGCCGGGCGCGAAGGTTCCGATCCGGATGTGGACCGACCCCGCGACGGTGGAGGACGTGGCGCTCCAGCAGCTGCGGAACGTGGCGACCCTGCCGTGGATCAAGGGCCTGGCGGTCATGCCGGACGTCCATTACGGCAAGGGCGCGACGGTCGGGTCCGTCATCGCGATGCAGGGCGCTGTGTGCCCGGCGGCGGTCGGGGTCGACATCGGCTGCGGGATGTCGGCGGTGAGGACGTCCCTCACGGCAAACGACCTGCCGGGGGATCTGTCCCGACTGCGCTCGAAGATCGAGCAGGCGATTCCGGTGGGGCGCGGGATGCACGACAGTCCCGTCGACCCGGGACGACTGCACGGCTTCGGCACCGCCGGGTGGGACGACTTCTGGGGGCGGTTCGACGGGGTGGCGGACGCGGTGAAGTTCCGCGAGGAGCGGGCGACCAAGCAGATGGGGACGCTCGGAAGCGGCAACCACATGCTGGAAGTCTGTCTCGATCAGTCCAATACGGTCTGGCTCATGCTCCACTCCGGGTCCCGGAACATCGGCAAGGAGTTGGCTGAGTACCACATCGGTGTCGCTCAGAAGCTCCCACACAACCAGGGCCTTGTGGACCGTGACCTTGCGGTGTTCGTATCGGACACGCCACAGATGGCCGCGTACAGGAACGATCTGTACTGGGCCCAGGAGTACGCCA
Organism: Streptomyces sp. NPDC003635; assembly: GCF_053587635.1. Lineage (NCBI taxonomy): Bacteria > Bacillati > Actinomycetota > Actinomycetes > Kitasatosporales > Streptomycetaceae > Streptomyces > Streptomyces sp. NPDC003635. Next base: position 31,962 of record NZ_JBSFOK010000031.1, read on the forward strand.
AGTACAACCGAGCGATCATGATGGCGCTGCTGAAGGAAGTGATCCGCAAGGAGTTCAAGAAGGCCAAGCCGACCTTCGAGAGCGAGATCTCCTGTCACCACAACTATGTGGCGGAGGAGCAGTACGAGGGCATGGACCTGCTGGTCACGCGCAAGGGAGCGATTCGCGCCGGCTCCGGTGAGTACGGGATCATCCCCGGCTCGATGGGTACCAGCTCGTACATCGTGAAAGGGCTCGGCAACGAGAAGGCATTCAACTCCGCCTCGCACGGGGCTGGTCGGCGTATGAGCCGGAACGCGGCGAAGCGGCGCTTCACGGTGAGGGACCTGGAGGAGCAGACGCGGGGAGTGGAGTGTCGTAAGGACTCCGGCGTGCTCGACGAGATTCCGGGTGCTTACAAGAACATCGATCAGGTGATGGAGCAGCAGCGCGATCTCGTCGAGGTCGTGGCGAAGCTGAAGCAGTTCATCTGTGTGAAGGGCTGACGCACGAGGACCCCGGCGGAACCGGGGTCCTCGCTCCCTTGCTCACTGATCGCTGGGCATGGGCACTTGGCCGGTGCGGAGGCGCCAGAGGCGGAGACTGCAGCTCTGGACGGTCCTGTCGAGCGCCTGGGCCGCCGATGCGGCGTTGTTGCGCGCCAGCAGCACTCGGTCTTCCCAGACACTCCAGCGACGGTGACTCATGACCTTCATACCTGCGGGGCGCACCCACGTCGCGAGCGAGTCGGCTGCCGTCTGCTTTCGTTGCAGGGACAGGCAGCCGGGGTAGTACAGGTGGGCGGCCAACGCCTGTGCCTGCTCCTTCCAGTAACAGATGTTGTAGATGCCGTCGCGTACGTTGCGTTTGATGTTGCGCTCAGTGCCAGTGATCTCCCGTGCGCAGAGGCACAGATAGGCGCCGATCGCCGTGCTTGCAGTGGTCAGGGAGATGAAGGGCATTCCTGGCTTGGTGAACCCCACCGAACCGTCGGCGTCGATGACTCCTCGGACGTAGTCGCGGCGCGAGAACTCGACGCGAGGTGGAGCGATTGTCTTCGACTTGCGGCCGTAGGGCAGGCCAAGCTCGTTGAGTTTGGTCCTCGCTTCGAGCGAACACAGGCTCCAGACCACCGAGTTGTGTGTCTCGGTGAAGTTCGTGGACCGGGTGCGCTCGCTGATGCTGCTGTTGTACGGCGTCAGCTCCTGGAACTTGCGTAGGAGATCGATGTCCCGCGCGCTGATCTCCACGGTCAGCCGCCCTCGCTGTCGCGACTGTTGGGAAAGGTGCCCGTCCGCCTGCAAGAAGCCGAACATGTACGCGTACTCAGGGACCCTGAGATCCATGAATTGGCGGGCGATAGGCTCGCAGTCAGCCATCAGGAAGCTCATCCTTCCTTGCTGGTCAGGCCCTCGGCTGGGCGGCAACCCGGCCGGGGGCCGTCGATTTGATGTTGTGGCCGCGAGCCTAGATCGCCGGTTCAGCCGCCGTTCGGGTGATCGATGACGTTCACTCCTGCGAGTTACGCGAGTCGCTTCTCCAGCAAAGTCACCGCGTACGGGCTTCCCGTGCCGTCCGTCTTGGCTCGTTGTTCGCCGACCACCTGGTAGCCCGCGGACTCGTAGTAGGCGCGGAGGCGGGGGTTGGAGGAGAGGCAGTCCAGGCGGGCGTAGGGGCGGCCCTTCGCGGTGATGCGGGATTCCGCCTGGGCCAGCAGTGCGCGACCCGTGCCGGGTGGGGCCGTGTGGGGGGTGGTCATCAGGCGGTGGATGTAGCCCGCGTCCGGTGGGCGGGGGCCCCAGGCCGCCGGGTCGGTCCACCACAGTTCGCAGGCGCCGGTCAGGTGGTCACCCGCGTACGCCAGCCAGACCTCGCCCTCCCGGATGCGAGTCCGGAAGTGGGCCTCGTCCTTCTCGCCCGGTGCCCACTGGTCGATTCCCCGGGCCAGTTGCCACAGCGCCGCCGAGTCGCGGAGCCGGACCAGGTCGGGGGCGTCCGCCTCCGTCGCCGTGCGGTAGGTCAACGCCGGCCAGGTGGTGGGCGGTTGTTCCAGGAGGGCGGTGCGCAGGGTGTGGGCCAGGGCCTTCGCGTCCAGGGACAGGGCCGTCGTCACATAGCCATCGACCGAGCCGTAGCGCTCCTTCAGGGCCGCCAGGAACAGGCGCATGACCGATTCCGGGGCCCGGGCGAAGTCCGGCCAGAGCGGGTCGCGGCCGGCGTTGCGTGCTCGCCAGTCCGCCAGCAGGGCCGGTGTCGCCAGCTCCGTCAGGCTGAAGTCCTCGATGATCGTCCGCTCGTCGACACCGAGCAACGACAGGACCAGGGCCGCCAGTTCGCCCGTGCGGTCCTTGCCCGAGGCGCAGTGGAAGACCAGGGGTTCGTCCGACTCCGCCGATTTCGCGATCAGTTCGAGGGCCTGGCGGATCTCCTCGGTGCCGTCCTCCGCCACCTCCATGAAGCGCTCCGCCAGATAGGGGCCCGCCTCGATGTCCGGGGTCAACGCCGCCTGGTTGTAGGGGCGGTGCTCGATGCTGAGGTTGTGGTACGTGAGCGACGCGTGGTCCGGGACCCGTCCTCGGGACTCGATCTCCCAGGGGTAGCGCAGGTCGATCACCGTGCGGACGCCCAGGGCGAGGAAGCGGGACCAGTCCTCGGTGCCCTCGGCCAGCTTGCCGAGGGAGTCGGCGCGGTAGAGGCGGCCGGGGCGGACGCGGCGGCCGTCAGCCGTCCGGTAGCCGCCCAGGTCGCGGAAGTTGTGCAGGGCGTCGAAGCGAATGTGTCTGTCCACAACCGTCGTTCTACGTCGCATTCCGCCGCGGCGTCCGCGGTACCGCGTAGATCATGACGAACGCCACGATGCGCTGCGCGGGACTCACAGGTCCCGGTGCACCTTCGTGTTGGAGGCCTGGGCGCGGGGGCGGACGACCAGCAGGTCGATGTTGACGTGGCTCGGGCGGGTCACGGCCCAGGTGATGGTGTCGGCGACGTCGTCGGCGGTGAGGGGCTCGGCCACGCCCGCGTAGACCTTCTCGGCGCGGTCCCTGTCGCCGCCGAAGCGGGTGAGCGCGAACTCGTCGGTCTTCACCATGCCGGGCGCGACCTCGATGACGCGGACCGGGCGGCCGACGATCTCCAGGCGGAGGGTCTCCGCGAGGACGTGGGCGCCGTGCTTGGCGGCGACGTAGCCCCCGCCGCCCTCGTACGTCCCGTGGGCGGCCGTGGAGGAGACGACGACCACCGTGCCGTCGCCGCTCGCCTCCAGCTTCGGCAGCAGGGCCTGGGTGAGGTGGAGGGTGCCGATGACGTTGGTCTCGTACATCGTGCGCCAGTCGGCCGGGTCGCCGGTGGCCACCGGGTCGGCACCGAGGGCGCCGCCCGCGTTGTTGACCAGGACGCCGATCGTCTGGAAGGCCGTGGCGAACTCGTCCACGGCCGCGCGGTCGGTCACGTCCAGCTGGTACGCAGCGGCCGAGTGCCCGGCCGCGCCGATCTCCTCGGCCAGCGCCTCGATGCGGTCCTTGCGGCGGGCGGTCAGGACGACCCGGTAACCGGCCGCGGCGAGCTGCCGTGCGGTGGCGGCGCCGATTCCGCTGCTCGCACCGGTGACGACGGCGATGCGGGAGGCGGCGGAGGGGGCGGCGGGTGCCATGGGGCTGCTCCTTGGGACGGCTTGGCCAAAAGGCTCGGTCGGAAGGCTGTCCGGCCAGGATAGGCGGGTGGGGCGGGGGGCGGGGTGGGGGTCTCGGTACGTGAGCGGGGGTGGCGGGTTGAGGGTCTCGTCCGTGAGCGGGGATGCGGGTTGAGGGTCTCGTCCGTGAGCGGGGGGGGGGAGGGTTGGCGGGGTGGGGCCTGAGGGGGATGGGGCGGGTTCGCGGGGGCGGGGCCATGAGCGGTGGGGTGGGGCCGTGAGCGGTGGGGTGGGGGCTTCGGTGGGAAAATGAGGTGGGTGATTCTCCTGTAACGGAGGTGGACCATGGGACAGGCGCGCGAGGTCATGGACCGGCTGACCGAGGCGGTCACCACGGCGGACACCAAGACCCTCTCCGAGCTGTACGCGCGGGACGCGGTCGCCGTCACCCCCGACGGCGGTGAGCTCCACGGACGGGACGACATCGTCGCGTACTGGCGGCAGATGACCGAGGCGATTCCGGACGCCTCCTATGAGTCGGTGCACGCGTACGAGGTCGGCGACACGGCCATCGACGAGGGGTTCTACACCGGGCGGAACACGGGGCCGATCCAGTTGCCCAACGGGGAGACCCTGCCCGCCACGCAGAAGGAGATCAGGATCCGCGGAGTGGACTTCGCGACCGTCGACGACAGCGGCCACATCGTCGACTACCGGCTGTACTTCGACGAGATGGAGTTCATGGAGCAGCTGGGGCTGATGCCGGAGGGCTGAACCCCCTGTCCCTGTCTCGGCTGAGGTCAGCTGCCTCGCGGCGGGTACATGATCACGGCCATCCCCGCGAGGCAGATCAGCGCGCCCGTGACGTCCCAGCGGTCGGGCCGGAAGCCGTCCGCGACCATGCCCCAGGCGAGGGAGCCGGCGACGAAGACTCCGCCGTACGCGGCGAGGATCCGGCCGAAGTTGGCGTCCGGCTGGAGGGTGGCGACGAAACCGTAGGCGCCGAGGGCGAGGACGCCGCCGCCGATCCAGACCCAGCCGCGGTGCTCCCGAACGCCCTGCCAGACCAGCCAGGCGCCGCCGATCTCGAACAGCGCGGCGACGGCGAACAGGGCGGCGGAGCGCAGGACGGGCATGCCGGAAGCTTGGCATACGCCCGCCCGCCGCCCCTCGGCCGCCGCCCCGCGGCCCGCCCACCCAAGGGCGTCACCTGATGGACGGCGCCTGGCTTCCGCTCCCCGTGGGATACATCCGTACGACGTCAACGACCTCGGGGACGGATCACGGGAGTGGTGGCAGTGGGCGGTATGCGGTGTGGGCGGATGCTCGGCGCGGGGATCGCGGCGGTGCTGGCGGTGACGGCGGGCGGGTCGGGTGCCGTCGCCGGGCAGGGGCCGGAGGCCGACCTCGCCTATCACGGGGCCGCGGCACTGGACTCGGGGCAGGTCGAGTTGCGGTTCACCCCCCGCAACCACGGACCGTCGTCCGTCCCGGACGCGACGGTACGGCTGCGCTGGTCGCGGCCGCTCGCGGACCTGCAGCAACTCCCCGACGACTGCGCGCGGGCCGGCGCGCGGGCGGTGCTGTGCCGGGTGGGGGCGCTGTCGGCGGACGAGGTGGGAGAGCGGATCGCGCTGCGGGTGGGGCTGCGGGGAGCGCCGACGGAGGTGCGGCTGGAGATCGACACGGTGTGGAGCGGTGGGGCGGTGGACCGTAACCCGGGCAACGACCGGCAGCGCGTGCTGATCCTGGACACGGGGGACGCGTACTACTTCTGAGGCCTACCTCTGTGCGGCCTGCTCCTGCGCGGCGCCGGTTTCCTGGTTCTCGCTGTCGTAGCGCTCGCGGGCCGTGTGCACCTGGTCGATGTTCGCCTCCGCCCAGTCCTTCACCGCCATCAGCAGCACGGCCAGGCTGCGGCCGAGCGGGGTGAGTTCGTAGTCGACGCGGACCGGGACGGACGGGGTGACGCTGCGGGTGAGGATGCCGTCGCGTTCCAGCGTGCGCAGGGTCTGGGTGAGCATCTTGGGGCTCACGCCGGCGATCTTGCGGCCCAGGTCGCTGTAGCGCATCGGGCCGCCGGAGAGGGCGGCGACGATCAGGCTGACCCACTTGTCGCTGAGGCGGTCCAGGAGCTGGTTGGTGGGGCAGCCCTTGATGAACGCGTCGTACTCCACACGGGCCTGCTCGCGCCGCTGTGCTGCCGTCATGGTCGCCATGGCTCACCTCTGGGGTATGTACGCACCTTCAGGTAACTACTTCCTCCTGGATAGTAGCTCTTCCTAGGGTTGCGGTCAGCCGCGGAGAGGTTCCGCGGCGGGACTGTGACACAGGGAGTGGTCGGTCGTGCGTGCTGCTGTGGTGACGGAGTTCGGTGGGCCCGAGGTCGTGCGGGTGGTGGAGAGCGCGGTGCCCGAGCCGGGGGCTCGGCAGGTGCGGATCAAGGTGTCGGCGGCGGGGCTGAACCCGGTGGACGCCGGGGTGCGGGCGGGTGTCTTCGGGGGCGCGGGGAAGACGATCGGCCTCGGGTGGGACGTGGCCGGGACCGTGGACGCGGTGGGCGTGGCGAGCTCGTGGAGCGTGGGTGACCAGGTGGTGGCGCTCGACTACGGCATGGCGAATCCGCTGGGGACGCATGCGGAGTACGTCGTGGTGCCGGCGGACGCGGTGGCGTTGGCGCCGGTGGGGGTGGACGCCGTCGCGGCGGCGACGCTGCCGCTGAACGCGTTGACCGCCGCGCAGGCGCTGGATCAGCTGGGGGTGGCGGCGGGGGATTCGCTGCTGGTGACGGGGGCCGCGGGGGCGGTGGGTGGGTACGCCGTCCAACTCGCCGGGCAGCGTGGGATATCGGTGACCGGGATGGCTCGGGAGAAGGACGAGGAGCTCGTACGGTCCTTGGGGGCTTCCGAGTTCGTGACTGAGGGGCGGGCGCGTGGTTTCGATGCCGTGCTCGACGCGGCGGTGCTGGGGGCGGCGGCGTTGGAGTGGGTGCGGGACGGGGGTGCGTACGTCGGGGTGATCCCGCAGGCCGAGCCCGAGGCTGTGCGAGGGGTTCGGGTCGGGGCGGTCGAGGTGAGTGCGGACGGGGCGCGGCTGGGGGAACTGGTCCGGCTGGTGGAGGACGGGGTGCTGACGCTTCGGGTGGACTCGACGTACGCCCTGGACGATGCGGTGAAGGCGCATGTGCGGCTGGGGGAGGGGGGACTGCGGGGTCGAGTGGTGCTGGTGCCGTGAGCTGTGGGGCGGCCGGGGGTGCGGGAGCGGCTTTGGGTGCGGGTACGGGTACGGGTGCGTTGGGGCTGGCGCTGGGGCGAGGGTGGGTTTCGCTCGCCTGTGCGGTCTAGGCGCCCACCGCCTGGGCGTACGCCGTCGGGGACATACCCAGGGTTTGGGTGAAGGCTCTGACCAGGTGGGACTGGTCGGCGTAGCCGAGGGTGGCGGCCAGGGCGGACCAGTTGGGGGTGTCCGCCTGGGCCAGGGCCTCGTGGAGGCGGTAGCGGAGGATCGTCCACTTCGGGGTCACGCCCACGTACGTCGCGAACAGGCGTTGCAGCGAGCGGGTCGACAAGGACTCCTCGCTCGCCAGTTCCGCCACTCGGCTCACCGTGCGGTCCGTGCGGATGCGGTTCACGATGCGGGCCGCCAGGTCCGCCTGGGGGTCGGGGGCGTGGGGGAGGGCGGTGAGGAAGGCGTCCAGCGCCTGGACGCGGGCCTCGTCGGAGTCGGGCGTCGTGACCGAGGTCGCCGTGTCCCCCGTCGCCTCCGGGAACACCTCCTCCGCCCTCAGCGTGCGGCCCGTCCAGTGGGATGCCGGGAACGCGGAGGCGTAGGGCCTGAAGCCGCCGGGGCGGAACTTCGCCCCGCACACCCGGCCCCGCCCGGTCAGCTTCCGGGCGTACAGCCCCTTCGGCACGCCCGTCAGCTCGCCGTACGGCGAACCCTCGTCCTCGTCCCACTGGAAGGTCAGGTTGACCGACGGGTGCGGGACCACGTGGGAGACGTACGGCTCGCCCAGGTCCCAGTCGATCAGCCAGTACCACTCGACGTAACGGCGCAGCGGCTCCGCCGGCAGATGGCGGCGGAAGCGCACGCGGGTCAGCAGACCGGACGGGTCCACGATCCCGCGCGTGTCCTGGCGGGGAGCCTCCATGCCCGGATCGTACGTCGCGTTTCTTCAAGAAGCGCAGCCCGGACATCCCTAACGTCGGGGGTATGGACACCGAAACCACCATGCCGGTCGGCGATCTCCTCGCTCTCGCCCGTGAGCGGGCCGTCGCCGTCGTGCGGGGCATTCCCGACCACGCCCTCGACGCCCCCACCCCCTGTTCCGAGTACGACGTGAAAGCCCTGGCCAACCACCTGTTCCAGGTCGTCGTGGAGTTCCAGAAGCTCGCCGCCAAGGGGCAGAGCGACTTCTCCGCCACGCCCGACCGCGTCGGCACCGACCCCGGCTGGCGGGAACGGTTCTGCGGCGAGGCGGACCGGCTGGTGGCGGCCTGGTCCGCGCCCGGTGCCGAGGAGGGCTCCGCAGGTGCCTGGCAGATGCCCGCCCGGCTCGTCGGGTGCATGGCGCTGCTGGATCTGACCGTGCACCCGTGGGATCTCGCGCGGGCCACGGGCCAGGAGTACCCCTTCGGCGACCCCGGGGAGATGGCGGCGGTCGTACGCCAGCTCAGCGCCACCGTCGCCGAGCTGGCGCCCACCGCCAAGGCCACCGGCGTCTTCGGGGACCCCGTGCCCGTGGCCGAGGACGCCCCGGCCTTCGAGCGGCTGCTCGCGCAGACCGGACGCGACCCGCACTGGGCTCGGGAATAGGGAGCGACAGGTCGCCGTTTCCGGGTATAGTTGAACGGTCAACAACCTGGAGGGTGAGCGACCATGCAGTTCGGGATCTTCAGCGTCGGCGACGTCACGCCGGACCCCACCACGGGCCGGACGCCGACCGAGCGGGAGCGCATCAAGGCCATGGTCGCCATCGCGCTGAAGGCCGAGGAGGTCGGCCTGGACGTCTTCGCGACCGGTGAGCACCACAACCCGCCGTTCGTGCCGTCGTCGCCGACCACCATGCTCGGCTGGATCGCGGCGCGCACGGAGAGGCTGGTCCTGTCCACCTCCACCACGCTGATCACCACCAACGACCCGGTGAAGATCGCCGAGGACTTCGCGATGCTCCAGCACCTGGCCGACGGCCGGGTGGACCTGATGATGGGCCGCGGCAACACCGGCCCGGTCTACCCCTGGTTCGGCCAGGACATCCGGCAGGGCATCAACCTCGCCGTCGAGAACTACGCCCTGCTGCACCGTCTGTGGCGCGAGGACGTCGTGAACTGGGAGGGCAAGTTCCGCACGCCGCTCCAGGGATTCACGTCCACGCCCCGCCCGCTGGACGGCGTACCGCCGTTCGTCTGGCACGGCTCCATCCGCTCGCCGGAGATCGCCGAGCAGGCCGCGTACTACGGCGACGGGTTCTTCCACAACAACATCTTCTGGCCGGCCGACCACACCAAGCGGATGGTCGAGCTGTACCGGGAGCGGTACGCCCACTACGGGCACGGGACCGCGGAGCAGGCGATCGTGGGTCTGGGCGGGCAGGTGTTCATGCGCCGCAACTCCCAGGACGCCGTGCGCGAGTTCCGCCCGTACTTCGACAACGCCCCGGTCTACGGCCACGGCCCGTCCCTGGAGGACTTCACCGAGCAGACCCCGCTGACCGTCGGCTCGCCGCAGCAGGTGATCGAGAAGACCCTGTCCTTCCGCGAGTACGCCGGTGACTACCAGCGCCAGCTGTTCCTGATGGACCACGCGGGGCTGCCGCTGAAGACCGTGCTGGAGCAACTCGACCTGCTCGGCGAGGAGGTCGTGCCGGTCCTGCGCGAGGAGTTCGCCAAGAACCGCCCGGCGGACGTCCCCGACGCCCCCACCCACGCCTCCCTCAAGACCGCTCAGGACAACAGCACCGCCCAGGAGGTGACCGTCTGATGAAGCTCGTCGTCGTCTCGGCGGGGCTCAGCGTCCCGTCCTCCACCCGGCTGCTCGGCGACCGGCTGGCCGCCGCGGTGAACCGGCGGACCCCGGCCGAGGTCGAGGTCGTGGAGCTGCGCGACCTCGCCGTGGAGATCGCCCACAACTTCACCAACGGCTTCCCCGGCCGGAAGCTGGCCGCCGCGCAGCAGGCGGTCACGGAGGCGGACGGGCTGATCGTGGTCACGCCGGTGTTCTCGGCGTCGTACAGCGGACTGTTCAAGTCGTTCTTCGACGTGCTGGAGCAGGACGCGCTGGCGGGCAAGCCGGTGCTGATCGCCGCGACCGGCGGCACCGCCCGGCACTCGCTGGTCCTGGAGCACGCCCTGCGCCCGCTCTTCGCCTACCTGCACGCCGTGGTCGTCCCCACCGGGGTGTACGCCGCCTCGGAGGACTGGGGCGCCGAGGGCCTGGACGCGCGTGTCGAGCGGGCGGCCGGGGAACTGGCGGGGCTGATGACGGGTCTCGCGCCGAAGAAGGCCGAGGAGGAGCGCTTCGTGCCCTTCGAGGAACAGCTGGCGGCGCTGCGGGCGTGACCCCGCAGCCCGTCCGGCGATTGCGGACGCGGCCGTTCGGACCGACCGGGGGCTCGAGCGCAGAGCCCCCGGTCGGTGCGCGTGACGGTGAGAGGCAGGTAAAAAGGCGCACCGGTGAAACGCTCGTCACGGCTTGACCGCCGGAGGTGTTGGCACACTGGCGACGTGCCCCAAACCGTTCTCCTCGCCGAAGACGACCGCGCCATCCGGCATGCCCTGGAGCGTGCCCTGACCCTGGAGGGCTATCGGGTCACCGCGGTCGCCGACGGCGTGGAGGCGCTGGCACAGGCCCACACCTCGCCGCCGGACGTGCTCGTCCTCGACGTGATGATGCCCGGCATCGACGGCCTCCAGGTCTGCCGGGTACTGCGCGCCGAGGGCGACCGGACCCCCATCCTGATGCTGACGGCGCTCGTGGAGACCCAGGACCGCATCGCGGGCCTGGACGCGGGCGCCGACGACTATGTCGTCAAGCCCTTCGACGTCGAGGAGGTCTTCGCCCGGCTGCGCGCCCTGCTCCGCCGCACCGGCCAGGGCGAGACGGGCGGCGCCGCCGTCGACGTACCGAAGCAGGCTCCCGAGCCGGCGCCCGAGCGGGCCCTGGAGGTGGCCGGGCTGCGGATGGACCCGCAGGCCCGCCGGGCCTGGCGCGGGACGCGGGAGCTGGAGCTGACCCGGACCGAGTTCGAGCTGCTGGAACTGCTGGTGCGCAACGCCGGGATCGTGCTCGACCACGCCACCATCTACGACCGCATCTGGGGCTACGACTTCGGCCCCGGATCCAAGAACCTCGCCGTCTACGTCGGCTATCTGCGGCGCAAGCTCGACGAGCCCGGGGCCCCGCCGCTGATCCACACGGTGCGCGGTGTGGGTTACGTGCTCCGGGAGGACTGAGTGGGCCGCGTCGGGCGGCTGCTGCGCGACCGGCGTCCGCGCCTGGACTCCCTGCGGACCACCTTCGCGGTCTCCTTCGCCGCCGTCACGGCCGCGGTCACCGTGCTCGTCGGCATCCTGTCCTACAGCGCCGCCGCCCGGCTGGTGCGGGTGGACCAGCAGACCGTGTTCGACGAGGTCGTGCAGGACGTGCGGGACGAGGTCGGCGCCCGGACGATGGACCCCGAGGACTTCTCCTCCACCGCGCCCGGGCACGATCTGGTGCGCCCCGCGCGGACGGACGTGCAAGTGCTGGGGCCGGACGGGTCCGTCTACGACCCCGGCCGGCCCGGCCTTCCCGTCACCGACGCCGACCGGCGGATAGCCGCCCAGCGGCTCTCCGGGCGCACGGTCGTGCACGCGGACGTCGACGTCGGCAACGACGTGTACCGGATCGCCACGGTCTCGCTCGGCGGGGGGCGGGGCGCGGTGCAGATCGCTCAGGAGTTCAGCGACACCGAGGACCTGCTGCGGGCGCTGCAGCAGCGGACGTTGGTCCTGATGTCCGCGGTCGTGGTGGGCGCCGGGCTCTTCGGCTGGTGGCTGGCCCGGCGGATCACCCGGCGGCTGATCGTCCTCACCTCGGCCGCTGAGGACGTCGCGCGGACGCGGCGCCTCGGGGTGCAGGTGCCCGTCACCGGCTACGACGAGGTCGGCCGTCTCGGCCGTGCCTTCGACCGCATGCTGGGCCGGCTCGCCCAGTCCGAGGAGGACCAGCGGCGGCTCGTGCAGGACGCGGGGCACGAGCTGCGGACGCCGCTGACGTCTCTCAGGACGAACATCTCGCTGCTGCGGCGTATCGACGAGTTCCCTCCGCAGACCCGGGACGAGCTGGTCGCCGATCTCGCGCAGGAGGCGCTCGAACTGACCGATCTGGTCAATGAGCTGGTGGATCTGGCGGCCGGGCAGTCCGACAGCGAGCCGCCGCAGCGGGTGGATCTCGCGGAGATCGCGGAGGACGTGGCGGGTCTCGCCCAGCGGCGCACCGGGCGGCGGATCGTCGTACGAGCCAGCGGGGACACGACGACCGACGGGCGGCCGGGGATGCTGCAGCGGGCCGTGTCCAACCTGGTGGAGAACGCGGCGAAGTTCGACCGGGGCGGTACGGCTCCCATCGAGATCAAGGTGGCGGGGCCGGCCGTGCACGGCACGGTCCGGGTGGAGGTGCTGGATCGGGGGCCCGGGATCACTGACGATGATCTTCTGCATGTGTTCGATCGCTTCTATCGGGCTGCGGATGCTCGGTCGTTGCCCGGTTCCGGGCTGGGGCTGTCGATCGTGCGGGAGGTCGCGCTGGCTCACGGGGGTGCGACGTTCGCCGCGCGGCGGCCGGGCGGTGGGGCGGTCATCGGGTTCACGGTGGGGGTGGGGTCCGAGGCCCGCCATTAGGCTCCGGCGATATGTTGAGTCCACAAGAGGCCGCTTCCGTTGCCTCCATCGACGAAGCTGATGTCGCCCGCACGCTCCTCGAACTCATCGCCATCCCCTCCGTGACCGGCAGCCCCGCCGAGTCCGAGATCCAGCACCATCTCGCCCGGCGTCTCGAACTCCTCGGCCTGGACGTCGACCTGTGGTCCATGGATCTCGGCGCCCTGCGCGCCGACCCCGGTTTCCCCGGCTCCGAAGCCGCCCGCGACGAGGCCTGGGGCCTGGTCGGCACGGCGGGAGGCGAGGACGGCCCGACCCTCGTCCTCCAGGGCCACGTCGACGTCGTACCCCCCGGAGACCTCGCCGCCTGGGACGGCGACCCCTTCGTCCCGCGCGTCACCGGCGACGTCGTGCACGGGCGCGGGGCCTGCGACATGAAGGCCGGACTCGTCGCGCACCTCGCAGCCCTGGCGGCGATACGCGCGGCCGGGGTCCGGCTGCGCGGGCGGGTCGCCGTGCACTTCGTGGTCGGGGAGGAGGACGGCGGGCTCGGCGCCTTCGGCACCCTGCGGCGCGGCTACCGCGGGGACGCCTGCGTCATCGCCGAACCGACCGGCGGAAGTGTCATCACCGCCAACGCCGGCGCGCTGACCTTCCGGATCGCGGTGCCGGGCAAGTCCGCGCACGGCAGCTCACGCGAGGAGGGCGTGAGCGCGATCGACGCCTATCTGCCGCTGCACCGGGCGCTGGCCCGCCTGGAGGCCGAGCGCAACAGGAACCCGGTGCCGCTGATGGCCGAGCACCCGATCCCGTACGGCCTGTCCGTCGGCACCCTGCGCGCCGGTGACTGGGCGAGCAGCGTGCCCGACCTGCTGGTGGCCGAGGGACGGCTGGGCGTACGGCTGGGGGAGGAACCGGCCGCCGCGCGGGCCGAGTTCGAGGACTGCGTGGCCGAGGCGTGCGCCGGCGACCCGTGGCTGCGGGAGCATCCGGCGACGGTGACCTGGCCGGGCGGGCAGTTCGCGAGCGGGGCGCTGCCCGAGGGACATCCGCTGGTGGACGTGGTGCGGGAGGCCCGGGCCGACGCCGTCGGCGACGGGAAGCCGGGGGTGCGGGGGGCGACGTACGGCAGTGATCTGCGGCTCTACGCCGGTGCCGGGATACCCACGCTGCAGTACGGGCCCGGCGACATCCACTTCGCCCACAGCGCCCGGGAGCGGGTCTCGGTGCGCGAAGTCGTCGACGCGGCACGGACGTTGGTGCCGGTGATCCTGCGGACCGCGGGGACTCGGTGAGCGTCGGCGCCCTTGGGCGGTCCAAGGGCGCCGAACCCCGGTCTACGGCGTGACCACCGAGCCGCCGAACGTCACCACCAGGCGGCCGTCCGAGGCGAAGGACCAGCCGAGGGCGCCGTCGTAGGAGGAGCAGCGGGAGCCGTTCGTGCCGGACCAGAACTGGTTGGAGCTGTCGGAGTTCCCGATGATCCGGTCGTTCGTGCCGCTGCCGCTCCGGCAGGAGGTGTTGTTCCGGAACACCGAGGTGCCCGCGTCGAAGTTGAAGTTGCGCTCGGTGTTGTCGACGCTGACGTTGTCCGAGATCGTCATCGAGCCCGGGTTGCTGTTGTACGTGAACCCGTGCTTGCCGTTGCCGACGGCGAAGCTGCGCCGTACGACGTGATTGATCGGCACGTCCTCGCCGCCCAGCTTGTAGCCGTTGCGGTCGCCGTTGCCGGCCTGGGAGCCGTCACTGAGGGTGCCGTTGTCGAAGGACAGGGAGTCCTCGACGGTCACCGGGCCGATGGGGTCCTCGTCGGCGTAGGTGTACAGGTCCCAGCCGTCGTCGATGTTGTGGTGCGCGACGGCGTACCGGAAGACGTTGCCGGTTCCCGTGGTGAGCTTCGCGGCGAAGCCGTCGGCGTCCTCGCCGTCGGAGTCGGCGTTGTCGTGCGACTCCGCGCTCAGGATCAGGTTGTTGGACGGCCACTGCGCGGTCGGCGTCGTGGACGTCATCCGGCCGAGCTGAAGTCCGGTGTCGCGGTTGAACCGGGTCACCGTGCGCTCGATGACGTTGTTGCTGCCGCCGACGAAGATGCCGCTGTCCCCGGCCCGTTCGACGATCAGCCCCTTGACGTGCCAGTACGAGCCGTTGAGCTGCAGTCCGCGGTTCGACGAACTCTCGCTCTGCGCCGCGAAGTTGAGCACCGGTGTCTCGCCCGGGTAGGCGGCGAGCGTGGTGCGGGCGCTGGAGGTGCCGTTGTTGCCCGCCGGAATGGTGACCGTGGAGGCCTGGTTGTACGTCCCTCCGCGCAGGTAGATCGTGCCGCCCGCGGAGATCCGGCTGATCGCCGAGGTCAGGGTGGTCGGCGCGGACTGGGTGCCGGCGGCGCTGTCGGTGCCGTTCGGGGCGACGTAGAGCGCGGTGCCGGTGGGCGGAGGCGTGTCGGCGGTGACGACGTCGGCGTGGTCGAGGTTGGGCAGGCCGCTCGTGGTGGTCGGGGTGAGCCGGATGGTGTTGCTGCCCGCGTTGAGCGGCACGGTCAGCGTCTTGGTGACCCAGGTCGACCATGCGCCGGTGCCCTCGAAGGACGGGGTCTGCGTGGTGGCGCCGTTGACGATCAGGCTCGCGGGGCGGGCGGTGGTGGTGCCGTTGGCGAAACGCAGGTTCAGGGTGGCCGTGCCCGCGGTGGCCGCGTTGACCGTGAACTGGGCGTAGCCGCTGGTGGCGTTGGTGCCGTTGCAGAAACCGGTGCCGGAGAACCCGGCCCAGTCGGAGTCGATGGTGCCGGCGCAGACGGCGGGCGAGGTCTCGGCCTCGTACCGGGTGGTCGCGGCCTGCGCTGGGTTGCCGGACAGTGCGACGAGCGCGCCGGTCAAAAGGCCGGCGCAGGCGAGTGCGGGTCTCAGGTGCATCGGGGTGCCTCCGAGGGAGAAGGGGGCCTTGGCGGTAAGCGCTTTCTCCGGGAAGCTTGTGAGGAGTGTTGTGTGCGCGTCAATATCCGCGTACTTGATTTCTATTCACAGATATGAACATTGAACTCGTGACAGGTGGAAGCCGTACCTGAGGGTCGATGCCCGGATGCGAGGATGAGGCGCCATGACAGCAGGGTGGTGTACTCGCACGATACGGGCCGCGGTGTTCGCGGCCGTCTGCGTGCTGCTCGCCGCCCTGGGCCACGTCCTGATGTCCGGCGGCCAGGTCCCCGCGTGGGCGCTGGCGGCGGGCGTGGCCGCCACCGGAGCCGTCGGCTGGTGCCTCGCGGGACGTGAACGCGGGCTGCCGCTGATCGTGACCGTCGTGGTGGCCGCCCAGACGGGGCTGCACTCGGCGTTCTCGCGCGCTCAGTCGGCGCCGACGGCGGATGTGGGCTCGGCGCACATGCACAGCATGGACGCCATGGGGATGCATCACATGCCCCACGCAAGGGGCATGAGCGGCGTGGATGCCATGGATGGCATGGGCGGCACGGACATGGGCGTCTCTGCGGTCGGCTCGTCGTCCTCCGTCGGCATGTTCGCCGCCCACCTGCTCGCCGCCCTGCTGTGCGGTCTGTGGCTGGCGTACGGCGAGAAGGCCGCGTTCCGCATCCTTCGGGCGGTGGCCGGATGGCTGGCGGCGCCGCTCCGCCTCCTGCTCGCCCTACCCGTACCGCCGGACCGGCCCCGCCTCCATCCGCGTGACCGCCGCTCGGACCGGGCGCCGAGCCTTCTCCTCGTCCACGCGATCACCTCTCGGGGTCCGCCAGTGGGGCGCGCTGTCGCCTGACGACAGCCGGCGCTGACGGCCGTACGGCCGTGACTCCCCCCTTCACTCACCGGGGCGCGGAGCGTGCCCGCACGTCCGCGGTCCGGATTCCGGACGACCCGAAGGACATCAGGTGATCGCTCCTGTCACGCGGAAAACCGCTGTGTCGGTGAAAGCCGCCGCTCTCGACGACTCGACCACGGCCTGGGCGCTGGCGGCCCAAGCCGGAGACCCCGCCGCCGTGGAACACTTCGTGCGCGCTCTGCACCGTGACGTGCTGCGCTATGTGGCGCATCTGTGCGCCGATCCCCAGGCTGTGGACGACCTCGCCCAGGACACCTTCCTGCGTGCGCTCGGCAGCCTGCACCGGTTCGAGGGCCGCTCCTCGGCCCGCTCCTGGCTGCTGGCCATCGCCCGCCGCGCGGTGATCGACAGCTACCGGTACGCCTCCGCGCGCCCGCGCCCGGCGGATGTGGCGGACTGGCAACTGGCCGTGGAGAACGCGCAACCGCGGGGCGTACCCGGCTTCGACGACGGTGTCGTCCTGCTCGATCTGCTCGCCTCGCTGCCCGACGAGCGCCGCGAGGCGTTCGTGCTCACGCAATTGCTCGGGCTGCCGTACGCCGAGGCGGCGGAGGTGAGCGACTGCCCGGTCGGCACTGTGCGTTCGCGCGTGGCGCGGGCCCGGGCGACGCTGCTGGATCTGCTGGACGAGACCGAGGAACGCCCGCTGCGGGCCGCGTAGTCGCAGAGCGACGGCGGCAGTTGGGGCAGGGCCCGGCAGCCGGGAAGCGGCGAGCAGGTCGGCGATCGCGGCCCGCCGGTGGGGAAACGGCCCGGCATTAAAACCGCGTAAAGATTGCCGGGTTCCGGCAATGCAAGGCTCCCCGCCCACGTGTCACGATCCCATCAAGTCGGAGGTCGGCGACGGGTGAGCGGGGGACGGCGCGATGGTCTGGTTTCTCGGACTGGGCATCACGGGGGTCGCGCTGCTCGCCCTGTCGCTGGGCTTCGACGGGGTACTGGAGGGTGCCCTGGACGGATGGACGTCGTTGCCGGTCGTCGCCGGGTTCCTGGCGATGACCGGCTTCGGCGGGGCCATCGCCGCCGGTGCCATCGGCGCCGGTCCCGCGGTCGCCATCACTGCGGGTGCCGTGTGCGGAGCGGGGACGGCCTGGCTGACGTACCACTTCAGTCGGGTCCTGATGCGTGATCAGACCACCGCCACCCCGAACGGGGACGATCTGGTGGGCTCGTCCGGCAGTGTGGTGACGGACATCCCCGTGGACGGTTACGGCGAGGTGCTGTTGCGGCTCGCGGGCCAGCGCGTGAAGTTCGCCGCCCGCAGCGCGCGGCCGGTGGCCCGCGGTACCGAGGTGTGGGTCGAGGCGGCACCGTCCGCGACGTCCGTCGTGGTCCGCCCGGTGGACCACTGACGTACCTCTTTTCTCTTTCTCTCCTTTCTTACGTGATTCGGGGGCACGGCCATGAGTTCTGTCGTCTTCGCCGTCATAGGAGTCGTCGTACTCCTCGTCCTGCTGGCGCTCGTCGTCGTCACCCGCTACAAGGTGGCCGGGCCGAGCGAGGCGTTCATCGTCACGGGCCGGCGCGGCAAGAAGTCCACCGATCCGGAGACCGGGCGGGTCTTCACCGACAACAGCGGCCAGAAGGTCGTGGTCGGCGGCGGAGTGTTCGTCGTGCCCTTCGTCCAGCAGAAGTTCACGCTCGACCTGTCCTCCCGGCACATCCCGGTAGCGGTGCGTGGCGCGGTCACCCTGCGCGGGGTGAAGGCCAATCTGGACGGCGTCGCGATCGTCAAGGTCGGCGGCACGGAGGACTCGATCCGGGCGGCGGCCCAGCGGTTCCTGATGCAGCAGGACGGCATCGTCGGCTTCACCCAGGAGGTGCTGTCGGGCGCGCTGCGCGCCATCGTGGGCCGGATGTCCGTGGAGGACGTCATCCGGGACCGCGCCGCCTTCGCCGGGCAGGTCGCGGAGGAGGCGGAGGCGAGCCTGTCCGGGCAGGGCCTGGTGCTGGACGCCTTCCAGATCCAGGACATCACCACCGAGGGCTCCTACCTGGAGGACCTCGGCCGTCCGGAGGCCGCGCGCGCCAGGCAGGAGGCCGACATCGCCGAGGCCGTCGCCCGGCGGGCGGCCGAGCAGGCGCGGCTGAAGGCGGAGGAGGAGATCGCCGTCGCGCAGCGGACGTTCGCGTTGAAGCAGGCCGAGATCAAGGCGGAGACGGACGAGGCGGCGGCCCGGGCGGCAGCCGCGGGACCGCTCGCCGAAGCGGCCCGCCAGCAGGAGATCCTCACCCAGCAGGAGAAGGTCGCCGAGCGGCAGGCCGCGCTGACCGACCGCCAGCTCGACACCCAGGTCCGCAAGCCCGCCGACGCCCAGCGGTACGCGGCGGAACAGGAGGCCGAGGCCCGTCGGGTGGCCCGGGTCAAGCAGGCCGAGGCGGAGAAGGCGGCGGGCATCGCGGACGCCCAGGCCGAGGCCGAGCGGGCCCGGCTGACCGGTGAGGGCGAGAAGCAGCGGCGCGGCGCGCTGGCCGAGGCGGAGGCCATCGAGGGGCTGAAGCAGGGCGAGGCCGAGCGGTCCCGGCGCGCGGCGATCGCGGAGGCGGTACGGCTGGAGGGCGAGGCCGAGGCGTCGGCGATCGGGGCGAAGGGCGCCGCCGAGGCGGAGGCGATGCGGAAGAAGGCGGACGCGTTCGGGCAGTACGGCGACGCGGCGGTGCTCCAGATGCTCGTCGAGGTGTTGCCGCAGGTCGTGGCCAAGGCCTCGGAGCCGCTGAGCGCGGTGGACAAGCTGACGGTGATCTCCACGGACGGCGCGGGCCGCATTCCGCGGGCGGTGGCGGACAACGTCGCCCAGGGCATGGAACTCCTCGGCTCCACGACGGGCGTCGACCTCGCCGAACTGCTGAAGGGCATCACCCGCCGGGGTACGGCCCCGGCGGAGCCCACGGCGGAGCTGAACGGGAAGGTCGAGATCAGCGGCTGACCCGCCGCGACCGGTGATGCGCTGCCGTCCTCAGGAGACGGGAGCGCATCACGGCGTTACGGCATGACGCGGACTCGCGACTGGCGCGAGGATCCGCTCAGGGCCACACCAGGCAGTACGGCTGATGCCCCGCCTCGTGCAGGCGGTGGCTGAAGTCCTGCCACTCGTGCAGCAGCTGGTAGACGTTGAACGCGTCCCGCGGGCCGCCGCGGTCCGGGACCGTGGACCAGATGAAGGCGGCCGCGCCGACCGCTTCCTCGCCGATGCCGCGCAGGGGGTCCACCACCGTCATGGGGAGCTTCACGACCGCGTAATCGGGGTGCAGGACGACCAGCTCCAGCGGCGGGACCTTGTGCAGGGGGACGCCCTCGATGCCGGTCAGCACCATCGCGGCCATCGTCTCCGGCTTGATCTTGGTGAACATGCCGTTCATGCCGAGCTCGTCGCCGCCGAGTTCCTCGGGGCGCATCGAGATCGGGACGCGGGCCGCGGTCGCGCCGTCCGGCGCGCCGAAGTACTTGTACGTCACCCCCACCCGACCACCATTCCTGCTCGCCGCCCGGAGCCGGTCGACACGCTGGTCGATCCGCTCGGGGTCCGTCTGTCCGCCCTGTGCCTGCCGTGCCGCGGTGGGGTCCTCCGCGTCGCGCCGGTGCCTTCCCCGCCGGGCACGACGAGGACCCAGGTCATCAGTCCCCTCGCCCAGTCCGCCACCGCGATGCATATCTCCACCCGACTGCTTTTCTAGGACCCGTGGCCCCCGCCGCGCAACCCGATCATCGTGTCAGTGACCTCCCCCACGGTCGCTCGCCGAAACGTGCGGTGAAACACCTGTCCGCAGGATCTTGCACCAGGCCCCAGTTTCGCAGATCGCGGGGGAGAGGGGAGTGGATCTCGGGTCAGGAGAGAGCGGGCCCACAGGTCCGGGCGCCCCCTGGCCTACCCTGAGGAGGTCACTGACACCCGGAGTCCGAGCAGTCGGAGAAGGTCGGAGAAGTCGCAGGACATGAGCTCACTGCCTTATTCATACGATGCGCCTGAGTCGCAGGCTCTGTTCGATCGTGCGGCGGCCGTCACGCCCGGCGGCGTGAACTCCCCGGTGCGCGCCTTCCGCGCCGTGGGCGGAACACCCCGGTTCATGGTGTCCGGAAAGGGCGCCTACCTCACCGACGCCGACGGACGCGAGTACGTCGACCTCGTCTGCTCCTGGGGGCCCATGATCCTCGGGCACTCGCACCCGGAGGTCATCGCGGCCGTGCGGGAGGCCGTCTCGCGCGGCACCTCCTTCGGCACGCCCGGCGAGGGCGAGGTCGCGCTCGCCGAGGAGATCGTCCGCCGGGTCGGGCCCGTCGAGCAGGTACGGCTCGTCTCCAGCGGTACCGAGGCCACCATGTCGGCGATCCGGCTCGCCCGCGGGTTCACCCGGCGCGCCAAGGTGATCAAGTTCGCCGGCTGCTACCACGGCCACGTCGACTCGCTGCTCGCCGCCGCGGGCTCCGGTGTCGCCACCTTCGCGCTGCCGGACACCCCGGGCGTCACCGGCGCCCAGGCAGGCGACACGATCGTGCTGCCGTACAACGACCTGGAGGCCGTGCAGGAGGCCTTCCACCGGCACCCGGGTGAGATCGCCTGTGTGATCACCGAGGCCTCGCCCGGCAACATGGGCGTCGTGCCTCCCCTGCCCGGCTTCAACCAGGGGCTGAAGGACGCCTGCGCCAAGAACGGCGCCCTGTTCATCTCCGACGAGGTCATGACCGGGTTCCGCACCAGCCGCGCCGGCTGGTTCGGTGTCGACGGGGTCGTCCCGGACCTGATGACGTTCGGCAAGGTCATGGGCGGCGGCTTCCCGGCCGCGGCCTTCGGTGGCCGAGCCGACGTCATGGCGCACCTCGCCCCCGCCGGGCCCGTCTACCAGGCCGGCACCCTCTCCGGGAACCCGATCGCGACGGCCGCGGGCCTCGCCCAGCTCCGGCTCCTCGACGATGCGGCCTACGACAAGGTCAACGCCGTGTCGGAGCAGATCCAGGCCCTGGTCACGGAGGCGCTCACCAAGGAGGGTGTCGCGCACCGGCTGCAGACGGCCGCCAACATGTTCTCGGTGTTCTTCACGGACCGCGAGGTGCGGGACTACGAGGACGCCAAGAAGCAGGAGTCCTTCCGCTTCACCGCGTTCTTCCACTCGCTGCTGGCGAACGGCGTCTACCTGCCGCCGTCCTCCTTCGAGTCCTGGTTCGTCTCCACCGCCCACGACGAGCGGGCCGTGCAGAAGATCGCCGACGCCCTTCCGGCGGCGGCCCGCGCGGCGGCGGAGGCGACGGCATGAGCACCCCCGACATCACACCCGGCATCACCTCCGGCAGCGACGCCGACATCACCGTCGTCCATGTGATGCGGCACGGCGAGGTCGCCAACCCGGACGGCGTCCTGTACGGCCGGCTGCCCGGCTACCACCTCTCGGAACTCGGGCGCCGGATGGCCGACCGGGTCGCCGAGCACCTCGCCTCCCGGGACGTGACCTACGTCTGCTCCTCCCCGCTGGAGCGGGCGCAGGAGACCGCGACGCCGATCGCCAAGGCGCACGGCCTGGACCTCGCCACGGACGAGCGGCTCATCGAGGCGGACAACGTCTTCCAGGGCAAGACCTTCGGAGTCGGCGACGGCGCGCTGAAGAAGCCGGCCAACTGGAAGCACCTCGTCAACCCCTTCCGGCCGTCCTGGGGCGAGCCGTACTTCGGGCAGGTCGTACGGATGATGGGGGCGCTGGACACCGCCAAGGACCGGGCGCGCGGGCACGAGGCGGTGCTGGTCAGCCATCAGCTGCCGATCTGGATCGTGCGGTCCTACGTGGAGAAGCGCCGTCTGTGGCACGACCCGCGCCGTCGGCAGTGCACGCTGGCGTCCCTGACGTCGTTCACGTACCAGGGCGACAAGATCGTCTCCGTCGGCTACAGCGAGCCCGCGATCGACCTGGTCCCGGCGCATCTCCGGGCCGGTGCCAAGCCCGTGAAGGGCAAGGACAAGGCGTTTGGTGCGTAACAGAAGTTCGTGACTTTTGTTGCGAAACCTATGTGATTCACAGGAACCTCCCTGTTCGTCCCGTCCTCTGACTGGGTGACCACCAGAGAACGTGACGAACGGGGATGCCATGCGCACTCTCACCCGAAGGGGAGCACTCGGGCTCGGCGTCGGCGGGGCCGCCGCGGTCGGGCTGGCCGGCTGCGGGGCTCTCAAGACGTCAGACGGGTCGGACCCCTCCGGGGGTTCCGCGGACGGAGGTGCCGCGGATCACCGCGCGGCCGGCAAGGCCAAGCCGCGGGCCCGCCTCATCGGCGACGGCTCCACGTCGTACACCGGCAAGCAGCCGAAGCAGCCCGAGAAGCCCGTCCCGCTGGAACCGGGCCAGACCCCGCCCCAGTTCGTCGTCTTCTCCTGGGACGGTGCCGGCGAGGTCGGCAACGGCCTCTTCCCCCGCTTCCTCGACCTCGCCGAGGAACACGGCGCGCACATGACCTTCTTCCTCTCCGGGCTCTACCTGCTGCCGGAGAGCAAGAAGCGGCTCTACGACCCCCCGAACAACCTGCGCGGCGCCTCCGACATCGGCTACCTCACCGACGCGCACATCAAGGACACCCTGAAGAGCGTCCGCCGCGCCTGGCTCGACGGCCATGAGATCGGCACCCACTTCAACGGCCACTTCTGCGCCGGTTCGGGCTCGGTCGGCAACTGGACCCCGCAGCAGTGGCGCAGCGAGATCGACCAGGCGAAGTCCTTCGTGAAGGAGTGGCGCACCCACACCGGCTGGACCGATCTGCCCTCGCTGCCCTTCGACTACGACAAGGAACTCGTCGGCGGCCGCACCCCGTGTCTGCTCGGTCAGGACAACCTCCTGCCCACCGCCCGTGAGCTCGGCTGGCGCTATGACGCCTCCTCGCCCGGCGGGCGCCAGGTCTGGCCCAGGAAGAAACAGGGCATATGGGACCTGCCGCTTCAGCAGATACCTTTCCCCGGCCGCAGCTTCGAGGTCCTGTCGATGGACTACAACATGCTCGCCAACCAGTCCGTCAACTCCACGAACGCCCCCGCCCACAACTACCCGGGCTGGCGCGAGCAGTCGGCCCAGGCGTACATATCAGGCTTCAAGCGGGCGTACGAGACAAATCGCGCTCCCTTCTTCGTCGGCAACCACTTCGAGCAGTGGAACGGCGGCATCTACATGGACGCCGTCGAGGAGGCGCTGAAGCACATCGCGCGGGAGAAGGAGAAGGGCGAGGACGTACGCCTTGTCTCCTTCCGGCAGTTCACGGACTGGCTGGACGTGCAGACTCCGGAGGTGCTCGACAAGCTGCGCACGCTCGATGTGGGACAGTCGCCCGCCGGAGGCTGGAAGAGCCTCTGAAAGGCGGCCTGAAATGCGGGTTTTCGCCTGCGAGGGGGGTGCGCAAGATCCCCGGAACGGACATGCGAAACTTTTCACATGAGTGCCGCCAGTCGCGCCCCCCTGACCCTCGCCGGTGCCGTCGCCGCAACGCTGCTGCTGTCCGCCTGCGGCTCCGGAGGCACTTCCGGCGGGGGCGGCGACACGAACTTCATCATGGGCAAGGACGGCATCTCCACCGTCGAGCAGGGCAAGCGCCACGCGGCCCCCGACCTGTCCGGGAAGACCATCGACGACAAGCAGCTCGCGGTCTCCTCCTTCAAGGGCAAGGTCGTCGTCCTGAACGTCTGGGGCTCCTGGTGCGCCCCGTGCCGCGCCGAGGCCCCCAACTTCGAGAAGGTCTACAAGGACCTCAAGCCGCAGGGCGTGCAGTTCGTCGGCATCAACGTCGCCGACCCCCAGGCCAGGAGCGCCCGCGCCTTCGAGGAACAGTACGGCGTCACCTACCCCAGCCTGTACGACCCGAGCAGCAAGCTGATGCTCCGCTTCGAGAAGGGCACCCTCAACCCGCAGGCGATCCCCTCCACGCTCGTCCTTGACCGGGACGGGAAGATCGCGGCCCGCTCGCTTGCCGCGCTCAGCGAGGAGAAACTGCGCTCCATGATCGCCCCGGTCCTCGCGGAGAAGTGACGTGAGCGCGCTCACCACGCTCGCCGCGGAGGGCTACAACAGCACCGTGCTCAACGGCGCCCTGCTGGTCGCTCTGCCCATCGCGCTGCTCGGCGGACTCGTGTCCTTCTTCTCGCCGTGCGTCCTGCCGCTGGTCCCCGGCTATCTGTCCTACGTCACCGGCATCAGCGGCACCGATCTGGCCGAGGCCCGACGCGGCCGGATGGTCGCGGGGGCGTCCCTGTTCGTGGCCGGCTTCACCGCCGTGTTCGTCTCCGGCGGGGCTCTGTTCGGCTACTTCGGGGCGACGCTCCAGGAGCAGCAGGGTGTGCTGTCCAAGGTGCTGGGCGGGCTCATGATCGTCATGGGCGTGTTCTTCATGGGCCTGATGCCCTGGATGACGCAGCGGGAGTTCCGCTTCCACAAGAAGCCCGTGGCCGGACTGGTCGGCGCCCCCTTGCTCGGCGCGCTGTTCGGGATCGGCTGGACGCCCTGCATCGGTCCGACCCTCGCCTCCGTGCTCGCCCTGTCCTCGCAGCAGTCGAGCGCGGGCCGCGGTGCCATACTGACCGTCGCCTACTGCCTGGGCCTCGGTGTGCCGTTCGTGCTCGCCGCGGTCGCCTTCCGCAAGGCGCTCGGCGCCTTCGGCTGGGTCAAGCGCCACTATGTCTGGGTGATGCGGATCGGCGGGGCGATGATGATCGTCACCGGTCTGCTGCTGCTGACCGGCGCCTGGGACAGCCTCGTACAGGACATGCAGTCCTGGTCCGCCGGATTCACTGTGGGGATCTGACCGATGAGCAACACGACCACCGACCGCGCCGAAGAGCAGGACCTCGGCGCCGCCGGCTCCCAGCTCTCCACCGCCCCCAAGGAGGAGCTGTCGAGCCTGCCCGCCATGGGCGTCATCGGCTGGGCCCGATGGTTCTGGCGGCAGCTGACCTCGATGCGGGTCGCACTGCTGCTTCTGCTGCTCCTCGCGCTCGGCGCGATCCCCGGCTCGCTGATCCCGCAGTCCGGCAGTGACGAGACGAAGGTCGCCGACTTCCGCGACCGGCACGAGACCCTCGCGCCGGTCTACGACAAGCTCGGCCTCTTCCACGTCTACAGCTCGGTGTGGTTCTCCGCGATCTACATCCTGCTGTTCGTCTCCCTCATCGGCTGCATCGTGCCCCGCACCTGGCAGTTCGTCGGCCAGCTGCGCGGCCGCCCGCCGGGCGCGCCCAGGCGCCTGACCCGGCTGCCCGCCCACACGACCTGGCGCACCGAGGCCGAGCCCGAGCAGGTCCGCGAGGCCGCGCTCGCCCTGCTGAAGAAGAACCGCTTCCGCGCTCATGTCGCCGGTGACGCGGTCGCCGCCGAGAAGGGCTATCTGCGCGAGGTCGGCAACCTCCTCTTCCACCTCGCGCTGATCGTGATGCTGATTGCCTTCGCCTGGGGCCAGCTCTTCAAGTCCGAGGGCAACAAGCTCCTCGTCGAGGGCAACGGGTTCTCCAACACCCTGATCTCCTACGACGACTTCAAATCCGGCAACTTGTTCAGCACCGACGATCTGACGCCGTTCAGCTTCCGCCTGAACGACTTCACCGGAACCTATGAGGCCTCCGGCCCCAACAAGGGCACTCCGCGTACCTACCAGACCACCCTCACCTACGCCGAGGGCGCCTACGGCAAGGACCGCAAGGCGACCGTCAAGGTCAACGAGCCGCTGGAGATCGGCGACTCCAAGGTCTATCTCACCGCCCACGGCTACGCCCCCGTCGTCACCGTCCGGGACGGCAAGGGCAAGATCGTGTTCCGCGACGCCGTTCCGCTGCTGCCGCTGGACTCCAACGTCACCTCCACCGGCGTGATCAAGGTCCTCGACGGCTACAAGAACGCCGAGGGTGTCACCGAGCAACTCGGGATCAAGGCCTTCTTCCTGCCCACCTACACCGCGGGCAGCGAGGTCGCCTCCAGCTTCCCCGCCCTGATCAACCCGGTGCTCAACCTTGAGCCCTATTACGGCGACCTGGGCGTCAACTCGGGCATCCCGCAGAGCGTGTACCAGCTCGACAAGAAGCACATGAAGGGCTTCAAGGACGCCAAGGGCAAGCAGCTGCGGAAGAACCTGCGCCCCGGGCAGACCGTGGAACTCCCGAACGGCGCGGGTTCGATCACCTACGAGGACACCAAGGAGTGGGCGAACTTCCAGGTGACCCAGCAGCCCGCGAGCGGCTGGGCGCTGGCCGGCTCCCTCGCCGCGATCTTCGGTCTCGCCGCCTCCCTGTTCATCCAGCGCCGCCGGGTGTGGGTGCGGGCGGTCAAGGGCGCCGACGGCGTGACCGTCGTGGAGATGGCCGGGCTCGGCCGCAGCGAGTCCGCCAAGGTGCCCGAGGAACTCGGCGAGCTCGCCGGGACCCTGTACGACCAGGCCCCGGGGGCGCCCGACCCCGAAGCCCCCGACGACCCCGAACCGACCACCGACTCCGCTGTACCTGCCGAAGGGGCTGAGAAGTGACTCTCGCCGCCGCTACCAACGAAAGCCTCGCGAATCTCAGCAATACGCTGATCTACTCCGCGATGGCCGTCTACACCCTGGCCTTCTTCGCGTACATCGCCGAATGGCTCTTCGGCAGCCGCAGCAAGGTCGGCCGCACGGCCGCCGCGCTCACCGCGACGAAGAAGGCCTCCGCCGCGCCGGCGGTCACGGTGAAGAAGGCCGGCGGCACCGCCGTACTGGAGCGGCCGAAGGTCGTGGTCCGGGCCGCGAGCGGCTCGCGTGACGTGCCGGACGGACCCGGCGCGCACGGCGGCGACGAGCAGGGGGACCTCTACGGCCGTATCGCCGTGTCCCTGACGGTGCTCGCCTTCCTCATCGAGTTCGGCGGTGTGCTCACCCGGGCCCTGTCGGTGCAGCGGGCGCCGTGGGGCAACATGTACGAGTTCAACATCACCTTCTCCACGGTCGCCGTCGGTGTGTACCTCACGCTGCTGGCACTGCGGAAGAACGTGCGCTGGCTCGGGCTGTTCCTCATCACCACGGTCCTCCTCGATCTCGGCCTCGCCGTCACTGTCTTGTACACCGCCAGCGACCAGTTGGTTCCCGCCCTTCACTCGTACTGGCTGTACATCCACGTCTCCACGGCGATCTTCTGTGGCGCGGTGTTCTACGTCGGCGCGGTCTCCACGCTGCTGTACCTCTTCAAGGACTCCTACGAGAACAAGCTGGCGAACGGCGGCACCCCGGGCCGCTTCGCCAACTCCGTCCTGGACCGGCTGCCCTCCTCGGCCTCCCTGGACAAGTTCTCCTACCGCGTCAACGCGGCCGTCTTCCCCCTGTGGACGTTCACGATCATCGCGGGCGCGATCTGGGCGGGTGACGCCTGGGGCCGGTACTGGGGCTGGGACCCCAAGGAGACCTGGTCGTTCATCACCTGGGTCGCCTACGCCTGCTACCTGCACGCCCGCGCCACGGCCGGCTGGAAGGGCCGCAAGGCCGCCTACCTGGCCCTGGTGGCCTTCGGCTGCTGGCTCTTCAACTACTACGGCGTGAACATCTTCGTCTCCGGCAAGCACTCCTACGCCGACGTGGGCCTGGGCGCGCTGCAGTCCGTGGGGTTCTGAACCTACGCTGGTGTCATGACCGGACCCATCGAACAGGGCACCAGCCGGACCCAGGGGAGCACGCACGTACTGCACTTCCTGGTGCGGCTCCCGAGACGCATGGAAGCGGTCTGGCCGGCCCTCGCGACCCCTGAGGGGCTGGCCGACTGGTTCACCGACGTCGATGTCCTCGAACCCCGGCTCGGCGGGATCGTCGCGCTGCGCGGGCTGGGCGCGGGCGTGGTCACCGCCTGGGACGTGGACCGGATCGCCGAGTACACCGTGGAGGGCGGCGGCCGCCTCCGCTTCCACCTGGAACGCGACGGAGACGAGGCCAGTGCCCTCCGGTTCACCCATGAGTTCCAGGGGGAGCACGAGTCGGAGGAGCGCTGGCGTGGGCGCTTCGAACGTTTGATCGAGTCTCTTGAGGTCGCCCAGGAAGGCGGCAGGCGCCCCCTCCCGTAGCCTCCCCGCATGACCCGTACCACCCCGCCCCGGCCGGTCGACATAGCCGCCGTCCTCCCGGAGTTGGCGCCCCTCGCCCGCACGACCGTCCGCCTGCACCCGCGTCCCGCCGCGCCCACCGCCGCGGACAGCTCGGTCGGCGGCCCCCTGCTGTGGCCGGCGGACGAACCCTGGCCCACCTGCCCTGAGCACACCGGCCCCTGGCTGCTCGGTCACGACCCCGCCGACCTGCGCGAACAGCGCCGGATCCTGACCGAGGGCTGGGCCCGCCCGCGAGTTGAGGGGACCGACTTCCTCACCCCC
Source organism: Streptomyces sp. NPDC003635 (assembly GCF_053587635.1). NCBI lineage: Bacteria > Bacillati > Actinomycetota > Actinomycetes > Kitasatosporales > Streptomycetaceae > Streptomyces > Streptomyces sp. NPDC003635. The sequence goes on from NZ_JBSFOK010000031.1 coordinate 60,576, forward strand.
GAGGAGCGCGCCTTCGTCAACGGCATCGGCTACACCGGCGTACGCATACCCCTGGAGGGAGAGGTCCCCCTCCTGCCCGTCCTCCAGGTCTACGCCCGTGACGTCCCCTCCCTGCCCCGCCCGGAGGGCACCGACCTCCTCCAGGTGCTGTGGTGCAGCTTCGAGCACGGCGAGGACTGCATGCCCGGCGTCCGGTTGCGCTGGCGGCGGGCCGCCGACGTGGGGGAGGTGCGCGAGGAGCAGGGGCCGCCGGTGGTGAGCGAGGACGGGTACCTGCCCGAGCCCTGTCTGCTCCACCCCGAGCACGGGGTCGTCGAGTACCCGGCCCGTCACGAGCTCGACGACGACCTCGCCCGGCGCATCGACGCATGGGAGGAGGGCAGGCCGTACGACTACCAGTCGGACCTCGCCGTGGCCCCCGGCTGGAAGCTCGGCGGCTACGGCAACTGGGGCTTCTGCGACCCCTGGCCCATGGACTGCGCCGAGTGCGGCGGCCCCATGCGGCCGTTCCTGACCGTCGACAGCTCTGAGTGGGACGGCGGCTCGGGCAGCTGGTGCCCCGTGGAGGAGCCCTCGGAGGACCGGCGCCCGAACTATCCGCAGTCCCACGAACCCACGATGGTCAACATCGGCCGGGGCTACACGATGCAGATCTACCTCTGCCCCGAGTCCTACGACCACCCTCACCTTCAGGTCATGCAGTAGTCAGTCGACGGTGATCGAGTCCAGCTTCTCCCGCAGATACACATGGGAGTCGACGGGCTCGTACGCCACCCGGCCGACCGGCGCGGGCACGGACTCCACGATCGTCCCCGGTGTGCACTCGCCGAAGTACACCAGGGACATCAGCTCCTCGGCCGGCGCGTCCGCGGGCGGCGGCAGCACCCGGTGCCGCCCCGAGCGCCACCGGTCGCCGGTCCAACGGGCCATCAGATCACCGATGTTGATGGTGAAGGCGGCCGGATCGAAAGGCGCGTCCTCCCAGCCGCCCTCGTCCGTCCAGACCTGCAACCCGCCCTTGCCGGCCTGCCGGTCCAGGATGGTCACCGTCCCGAAGTCGGTGTGCGGTCCGATCCGGAACTGCCCCGGCGCGGGGGCCCCGAGGACATCGGTGCCGGGGTACCAGTTGATGTTGAAGCCGTACGTCGGACGGTCCATGTGCCGGGAGAAGAAGTCCCGTTCGAGCCCGAGGGCCTCCCCGAGGAGGGAGAGCAGCTCCTTCTCCAGCTCGGCCATCCTCGCGAGGTACTCCTCGCAGAGCGTGCGCAGTTCGGGCACTTCGCGCGGCCAGACGTTGGGCGCGTACCACTCGGCGTTGACGACCGGGTCGTCGAAGGGCTCGTGCGTGGCGAAGGTCAGCGACTCCTTCAGGTCGGGAGGGGTCTCGGTGCCCTCGGAGTAGCCGTTGGCCTCGGCGCCGGGGCCCAGCCAGCCCCGGCCGCCGACCTTCGCGGCGTAGGGCTGCTTGGCCTCGGCGGGCAGCCGGAAGAAGGACCGCGCCGCCCGCCGGATGCGGGAGCGCAGCACGGGGTCGACGCCGTGCCCGGTGACCAGCAGGAACCCGGCGGTCCGGAGGGCCTGGTCGACGGTCCGGGCGAGGCCGGCGCGGGCGGCGCGGTCGCCGTCCAACCAGGGCCCCAGATCGATCGTGGGGATGCGGGGGGTCCGGGACTCACTCACCGATGTCCTCATTCCACAGAGCCGGGTTCTTCTCGATGAAGTCACGCATCATGACGGCGCATTCGGTGTCGTCGAGCAGCACCACCTCCACCCCGTGTCCGGCCAGCCAGTCGTGCCCGCCGTGGAAGGTGACGGCCTCGCCGATCACCACCCGCGAGATGCCGAACTGCCGGACCAGACCGGAGCAGTACCAGCAGGGCGAGAGGGTGGTCACCATCGTCGTACCGCGATACGACCGCTGCCGTCCCGCCGCGCGGAACGCGGCCGTCTCCGCGTGCAGGGAGGGGTCGCCGTCCTGGACGCGCCGGTTGCGCCCGCGGCCGAGCAGGGTGCCGTCGGCGCCGTAGAGCGCGGCCCCGATCGGGATCCCGCCCTCGGCGAGCCCGGCGCGGGCCTCCTCGACGGCGGTGTCGAGCCAGATACGTGCCTGTGCCTGATCCATACGTCCACTCTGCCCGTGTAGGCACGCGAACCACTGCGTATGAGTACGCGTGCTCAGGTCCCGGTGCCCCGGCGCGGCGAGAGTGGGTGACGTCGGAACACCCCTCAACCACAGGAGACGACCATGCGGAAGCTCCGCAGCCGCCAGATCCTCGGCGCCGCCCTCGCGGGCTCGGCGGCGGCCGTGCTGCTCACCGGATGCGCCGGCCTGGAGTACCGGGAAGCCATCTGCAGCAACGGCTCGTACCCCGTCCTCACGGTGAACGGCACCGGCTCGGACTGCGTGCCCGACGGCGAGGAGCCCGCCAAGGGCTACACCCGCTACCCCGAGGGCAAGGTGCCGGAGCACGTCGACGACAAGTGGGACGTCTACTGGCGCACCCACACCCTCGACGAGAACGGGAAGATCGTCGACGCCTCCTGACCGAACGAATCCGGTGATCGCCGCGTCGGAGTCACAGGTGACCGGAGGAGGGGGCGTTCATGAGGGCAGTGGTGCTGATGGCCGGGATCACGGTCGTCGCGCTGGGGGCGGTCGGCTGTGCCGAGGCGGGCGGGGGCGGGACCGCGGACGCGGTCTGCGCGTACCGCGTCGAGTACGACGACCGCCAGTACTGGGACGTGTCCGGCATCGAGTTCCAGCGGGGCGGGAAGCTGGGCACCGCGGTGGAGCCCTCGTGCGACGACACCCCGAGCGACGGCGACGACGGCGCGCCCGCGCGCGAGGTGACGGCGTACCGGGTCAGGGGGTTGGACCCCGAGGTGGCCGTCGCCGTGGGGGACGACCCGGCCGACCTCCGACTGGTCGCCGTCCGCCGGGACGGTGAACTGCCCCCGCAAATCGAGGCGCTGGACTCCCTGTGCGTCGGCACCCGCCCGGCCCCCACCGCGTCCGGCGACGGCAACCCGGACGACACCCCCCTCTATCGCACCGTCGACCTCGTCGACCGCCTCGCCGCGAAGCGGTACGCGCGGTCCTTCACCGGGCTCTCCGTCGACCTGGACGACAACGCGACCGACCTCTACCGCATCCCCTCCGCCGCCTTCGACGAGGCCGTCTGCGACGGCGCCGAGAAGGGCGTCATCGTGCGGATCCACGACACCGACGCCCACCGGAAGGACCTCGACGCCCTCGCCGACCGGATCAGTGCGGACATGTACCGCTGGGACGGCACCTTCCAGCTGCGGGAGGTCGGAGTCGACGAGCGGGGCTGGGTGCGCGTCGGAGTCGACGATCCCGGCACCGCGGAACCCCTCGTCCACGACGCGTTCGGCACGGAGCACATCAAGGTCGTGCGCGTCGGGCAGGCCCACCTGGACTGACCACCTGGGCTCATCGACGCCGCCGATGGGCCCATCGGCAGGACGCCCCAGCAGGGCGTGGACCCGCAGGTCAGAGGGGTCGTAGCGTCCCGCACATGACCTCAGAGAACAAGGGCACGGCCCAGCTGACGACCGCGATGGTGCTCTCCGGCACCCTCGGCGTTTTCGTCGTCGAGTCGGGCGCCTCGCCCTTCAACGTCGTCTTCTTCCGCGTCCTGTTCGGCGCCCTCGCGCTCGGCGGCTACATCCTCGCCCGGGGCTGGCTGCGGGAGCACGGCTTCACCCCGCGCACCCTCGGACTCGCCGTCCTCGGCGGTGTGTTCATCGTCCTCAACTGGGTCCTGCTCTTCCAGTCGTACGAGAACACGTCGATCTCCGTGGCGACGGTCGTCTACCACACGCAGCCGTTCTACGTCGTCCTGCTCGGCGCGCTCCTCTTCCGCGAGCGCCTGACCGCGGCGAAGGCCGGCTGGATCGCCGTCGCCTTCGCGGGGCTGATCCTCGTGTCCGGCGTGACGCCCGGGGACTTCGCGGGCGGCGGGGCGTATCTGACCGGTGTCGGCCAAGCCCTCCTGGCCGCCCTGCTCTACGGCCTGTCCACCGTCGTGACCAAGCGCATCACCGGAGTCCGTCCGCACCTCATCGCCCTCGTCCAGGTCCTCGTCGGCATCCCGCTCCTGCTCCCCTTCGCCGACTTCGGCGCGATGGCCGGCACCGGCGCCGACTGGGGGTGGCTGGTGGGCCTCGGGCTCATCCACACGGGACTGATGTACGTCCTGATGTACGCCGCCTACGCCCAGCTCCCCACCGCGAAGATCGCCGTACTGGCCTTCGTCTACCCGGCGGTCGCGATGGTCGTCGACTGGATGGTGTACGGCCACCACATCGGCCTCGTCCAGGCGCTCGGCGTCCCGCTGATCGTGACGGCGAGCCTGAAGGTCACCCTTGCTCGGCGACCAGCTTCCGCGCCTGCTCGAGGAACAGCCGGGCGTGCGCCGGAAGCCGCTTCCCGGACCGCCACGCCAGTTGCGTCCGAAGTGTGAACGGCGGCTCCCAGGGCAGCCGTACCAACGACCCCTCCGCGAGTTCGGCGGCGACCGTCACCTCGGGCAGCAGAGCGATCCCGAGACCGGCCGCCGCCGCTCGTTTGGTCGCCTCGATGGTGCCGAACTCCATGAACTCCACCGTCGGGGAGACCGACTTCAGCTCCCGCTCGAACAAGTCCCGGTAGGCGCAGCCCGGTTCGAGGGCGAGGAGGGGATGCCGGACGAGATCGGCGGTGGCCGTCGCGTCGAGCGGACGGGCCGAGACCAGCGCCAGCGGCTCCACCGCCAGCACCTCGCTCTCCAGGCCGGGATGCTCGGCCTTCTCCTCCATGAGGAAGCCGAGGTCGTACGTCCCCTGCCGCAGCGCCTCCTGGGTCTCGGCGCCGATCGTCGTGCGCAGCGCCAGCCGTACGCCCGGGTAGCGGTGGTGGAACAGCTCCAGGAGCGGGGGCAGCCGGTAGGAGGTCAGCGACTCCATGGTGCCGACGACCAGCGACCCCGTCGGCTCCTCCGCCCCCGTCACCGCCGCCCGCGCCTCCTCGGTCAGCTCGATGATCTGCCGGGCGTAGGGCAGCAGCCGCTCACCGGCCTCCGTCAGCCGGATCCGGCCGCCGAGCCGGTCGAACAGTTCGGTGCCGAGGGAGGTTTCCAGGGCGCGGATCTGACTCGTCACACTGGACTGCGCGTACGCCAGTTCGGCCGCCGCCCGGGTGAAGCTCAGGACGGTCGCGACCTTCTCGAACGTGACGAGCAGCCGCAGCTCCATGTCAGGGCTCGTCCCGCTTGTTCTTCTCGTCGTCGTCCAGGGACTTCAGGAACTCGGGGTTGTCGTCGGGCGCGACCCACTGCCGGGAGCGGTTCGTCCGCACCCCCGACCACCCCTCCGCCGCCGGTGCCCGCTTCTTCCCGGCGATCAGCCAGGAGATCGAGCCCACGAGCGGGAACAGCAGCACGAGGATCGCCCACAGCGGCTTGGGCATGTGCCGGACGTCCTCGTCCTTGGTGCTGATGCAGTCGATGAACGCGTAGATGCTCAGCGCCAGTGGTACCAGGAACATCAGCACCCGGAGCATGGGGCCCTCCCGCGAGATGGTGGTCGGGGCCGCGATCACAGCCCCCAGGTACAGGGCCAGGGTAGCCGCTCGGGGATACTTGACCCCATGGCTTACGACGATCTTCGTTCCCTGCTCAGGGCACTGGAACGCGAAGGCGACCTCAAGCGCGTCAAGGCGGAGGTCGATCCGTATCTGGAGGTCGGGGAGATCGTCGACCGGGTGCAGAAGGCGGGTGGCCCGGCACTGCTCTTCGAGAACGTGAAGGGCTCCGCCATGCCCCTCGCGATGAACGTCTTCGGGACGGACCGGCGCCTGCTCAAGGCCCTGGGGCTGAAGTCGTACGGCGAGATCTCCGAGAAGATCGGCGGGCTGCTCAAGCCCGAGCTGCCGCACGGCTTCGTCGGGGTCCGGGAGGCCTTCGGCAAGCTCGGCGCGATGACCCACGTCCCGCCGAAGAAGGTCAAGGACGCCCCCGTGCACGAGGTCGTGCTGCGCGGCGAGGACGTCGACCTGGACCAGCTCCCGGCGCTGTTCACCTGGCCCAAGGACGGCGGCTCCTTCTTCAACCTCGGCCTGACCCACACCAAGGACCCCGAGTCCGGCGTCCGCAACCTCGGTCTGTACCGGCTGCAGCGGCACGACAAGCGCACGATCGGGATGCACTGGCAGATCCACAAGGACAGCCGGAACCACTACCAGGTCGCCGCGCGCAGGGGTGAGCGGCTGCCGGTCGCTATCGCCTTCGGTTGCCCGCCGGCCGTGACGTACGCCTCCACCGCACCGCTCCCCGGCGACATCGACGAGTACCTGTTCGCGGGCTTCGTCGCGGGCAAGCGGATCGAGATGGTCGACTGCAAGACCGTCCCGCTCCAGGTGCCGGCGCAGGCGGAGGTCGTGCTGGAGGGCTGGCTGGAGCCCGGCGAGATGCTGCCGGAAGGCCCCTTCGGCGACCACACGGGCTTCTACACCCCGCAGGAACCCTTCCCCGCGCTGACCATCGACTGCGTGACGATGCGCAAGCGTCCGCTGCTCCAGTCGATCGTGGTCGGCAGGCCGCCGACCGAGGACGGCCCGCTGGGCCGCGCGACCGAGCGCTTCTTCCTGCCGCTGCTGAAGATCATCATCCCGGACATCGTGGACTACCACCTGCCCGAGGCGGGCGGCTTCCACAACTGCGCGATCGTCTCGATCGACAAGAAGTACCCCAAGCACGCCCAGAAGGTCATGCACGCGGTCTGGGGCGCCCACATGATGTCCTTGACCAAGCTGATCGTGGTGGTCGACGCCGACTGCGACGTCCACGACCTGCACGAGGTCGCCTGGCGGGCACTCGGCAACACGGACTACGCCCGCGACCTGTCGGTCGTGGAGGGTCCGGTCGACCACCTCGACCACGCCTCCTACCAGCAGTTCTGGGGCGGCAAGGCGGGCATCGACGCGACGAGGAAGTGGCCCGAGGAGGGCTACACCCGGGACGGGGGCTGGCCGGACATGGTGGAGTCGGACCCGGAGACGGCGGCGAAGGTCGACCGCCGCTGGAAGGAGTACGGCCTGTGAGCTCGGCTTCCGCAGCGCTACCGCAGCCGGGACGCACCAAGGCGTTCCTGCGGCTGGTGATGATCGAGCACTCGGTCTTCGCGCTCCCCTTCGCCTACATCGCGGCCCTCACCGCGATGTTCCAGTGGGACAAGAACATCCACTGGGGCAGGCTGCTGCTGGTCACGATCTGCATGGTGGGCCTGCGCACCTTCGCCATGGCGGTGAACCGGATCATCGACCGGGAGATCGACGCCCGCAACCCCCGGACGGCGCAGCGCGAGCTGGTGACCGGCGCGATGTCGGTGAAGCACGCCTGGACGGGCGCCCTGATCGCCGTGGTGATCTTCCTCGGTTCGGCGGCCCTGCTGAACCCGCTGTGCCTGGCCCTGGCCCCCGTCGCGGTGATCCCGATGGTGGTCTACCCCTACGGCAAGCGGTTCACGAACTTCCCGCAGGCCATCCTGGGCCTGGCCCAGGCGATGGGCCCGGTGGGCGGCTGGCTGGCGATCACCGGCACGTGGTCGTGGGACGCGGTGCTCCTCGGCCTCGCGGTGGGCATCTGGATCGGTGGCTTCGATCTGATCTACGCCTGTCAGGACGTGGAGACGGACCGCGAGATCGGCGTGATGTCGGTTCCGGCCCGCTTCGGCATCCCGGCGGCCATCCGGGCGGCGCGGGTGTGCCACGCCCTGACGACGGCCCTCCTCGTCTGGTACGCGCTGGCGACGGACGCGGGCACGTTCTTCTGGCTCGGCCTGATGATCGTCGCGAGCGCCTTCGTCTACGAGCACTCGATCGTCCGCCCCACCGACCTGTCCCGTCTGAACAGGGCGTTCTTCAGCGTCAACGGCTTCATCGGGATCGCCCTGTTCGTGTGCGCGCTGCTCGATCTCCTGGTCCGGGGCCTGACGGTCTGAAGACCGAGCGACCCGCCGGTAGGCTCAGTGGTGTGAACGCAGGAGAATCGCAGCGCGTGCCTTGGATCGTGGGGGTGTCCGGAGCTTCCGGGACGCCGTATGCGGCGGCCGTGCTGCGGGCGCTGCTGGCGGCGGGGGAGAGCGTCGACCTGGTCGTGAGCCGGGCCTCCCGGCTCACCCTGCTCGACGAGACCGGGATCTCCTTCCGCGACGCCCATTGGGAGACCGACCTGCGCGAATGGCTGGCGCGGGGGGCCGACGGCAAGCCGGACACCTTCGACGCGGACATCGCCGGCGTACGGCACTGGAGCGCCGGGGACCTCGCGGCGGGGCCGTCATCGGGGTCGTATCCCAGCAAGGGCATGCTGATCGTGCCGGCGTCCACCGCGTGTGTCGCGGGCGTGGCGCTCGGGCTGTCCAAGGACCTGCTGCAGCGGTCCGCGAGCGTGACCCTCAAGGAGGGGCGCAAGCTGGTCGTCGCCGTTCGGGAGACCCCCTTGAACGGGCAGACCCTGCGGCACCTGGTCGCCCTCGACGACGCGGGCGCCGCCGTCGTACCCGCCTCGCCCGCCTTCTACGCCGGGGCCACCCACATCCAGGACCTGGTGGACTTCGTTGCCGGACGCGTCCTCGACGCGGCGGGGGTGGAGCACGGGCTCTACCGCCGCTGGAAGGGCGACCTCGGCGGCGCGCGCGGCACCTGAGCATCAAGCGGGACCAGTAGTACTCATCACATCGGGAACGTTCAGAACTTTCAGCGGAAGGCTTCGAATCGCATGGACGCGGTGGACAGGCAGCTCATCCAGGCCCTGAGGGAGAACGGCCGGGCCTCCTACGCGGAGCTGGGGCGCCTCGTCGGCCTGTCGGGACCCAGTGTCACCGACCGCATCAACCGGCTGGAGGCGGCCGGCGTCATCACCGGTTACCGCGCCACCGTCGACTCCGCCTCCCTCGGCCTCGGCGTCACCGCCCTGATCGGCATCTCGCTCTCCGACGCCGCCGACCACGAGGACGTGGCCCGGCGCATGAAGGACCTGCCGGAGATCGAGGACTGCTGGTTCATCGCCGGCGACGACTCGTTCATGCTCAAGGTGCGGGCGAACGACGTCGACGGCCTGGAGAAGATCATCCGGCGGCTCAGCGGGACGAAGGGTGTCTCCCGGACCCGTACCACCATCGTGCTCTCCACGAAGTGGGAGAACCGGGTGGGTGAGCTTCCGGAAGAGGCGTAGGCGTAGGTTTGTCGCAGTCGGTCTGAGAGAGGTGTACGCATGGACGTCGGGCTCAAGCGCGAGCTGGAGCAGAAGGTCATGGCCGGTGAGCGGCTGACCCGCGAGGACGGCATCGCGCTGTACGAGTCGGACGACCTGGCGTGGCTCGGCGGCCTCGCCCACGAGGTGCGCACGCGCAAGAACGGCGACGTCGTCCACTTCAACGTCAACCGCCACCTCAACATGACCAACGTCTGCACGGCGTCCTGCGCCTACTGCTCGTTCCAGCGCAAGCCGGGCGAGAAGGACGCGTACACGATGCGCATCGAGGAGGCGGTGAAGCTCGCCAAGGCGATGGAGAGCGAGAACCTCACCGAACTGCACATCGTGAACGGGCTGCACCCGAACCTGCCGTGGCGGTACTACCCCCGGTCGCTGCGCGAGCTGAAGGCGGCGCTGCCGGACGTCTCGCTGAAGGCCTTCACGGCGACGGAGATCCACCACTTCGAGACGATCTCGGGTCTGTCGGCGTCGGAGATCCTCGACGAGCTCATCGACGCGGGTCTGGAGTCGTTGACCGGCGGTGGCGCGGAGATCTTCGACTGGGAGGTCCGCCAGCACATCGTGGACCACCGCACGCACTGGGAGGACTGGTCCCGCATCCACCGCCTGGCGCACGAGAAGGGTCTGAAGACCCCGAGCACCATGCTGTACGGCCACATCGAGGAACCGCGCCACCGCGTGGACCACGTGCTGCGGCTGCGGGAACTCCAGGACGAGACCGGCGGCTTCCAGGTCTTCATCCCGCTGCGGTACCAGCACGACTTCGTGGACATGAAGGACGGCAAGGTCCGGAACCGGCTGCAGGCGCGGACGCAGATGGCGACGGGCGCGGAGGCGTTGAAGACCTTCGCGGTGTCCCGCCTCCTGTTCGACAACGTCCAGCACGTCAAGGTCTTCTGGGTCATGCACGGCGTCCAGACGGCCCAGCTGGCCCTTCAGCACGGCGCCGACGACATGGACGGGTCGGTGGTCGAGTACAAGATCACCCACGACGCGGACAACTACGGCACGCCGAACAAGCTGACGCGGGACGATCTGCTGGACCTGATCCGGGACGCGGGGTTCCGGCCGGTGGAGCGGAACACCCGGTACGAGATCATCCGGGAGTTCGACGGGCCGGACCCCGCGCGCCGGGAGTCTCCGCAGCCGATGCGGGTGTGAGCCTGTCGTCCGCGGCCCCTGAGGTGGGTACTCGGAGCGCATGGTCGGTAAGGCGCCCGAGGATCACTACACCGCGGAACCCTTTCTGCCGGAGCGTGGCGGTCTTCCCGCCCTCCGGCGGGCAGCCGCCGAGTGCCGAGGTTGTCCGCTCCACGAGGCCGCCACGCAGACCGTCTTCGGTGTCGGGAACGCGCACGCCGCCGTCATGCTCGTCGGTGAGCAACCGGGCGATCAGGAGGACCGGCAGGGCAAACCCTTCGTCGGGCCCGCGGGGAAGTTGCTCGACCGGGCCCTCGCCGAGGCGGGGATCGATCCGGACGACACCTATGTGACGAACGCGGTCAAGCACTTCAAGTTCACCCAGGCCGAGCCCAGGAAGCGGCGTATTCACAAGGCGCCCACCCTGCGGGAGATGACCGCCTGCGGGCCCTGGCTCGCGCGGGAGATCGCTCTTGTCGAACCCGAGCTGATCGTCGTGCTCGGGGCCACCGCCGGGAAAGCGCTGCTCGGGGCGTCGTTCCGGGTGACGCAGGTGCGCGGGACGGTGCTGGAGGAGGAGATCCACGGCCGGCCCGAGCGGCTGGTGGCCACTGTTCATCCGTCCTCCGTGCTGCGTTCCGACGATCGTGATGCCGCCTACCAGGGGCTGGTCTCGGATCTGGAAGTGGCGGCGCGAGTTCTGGCGTAATGGTTACTATGCAATTGTGTCCCTTACTTTTACGCTCGACCCCGCCATCGACCCCGCCCTGCGCGACGGGGTCCTCGATCTGTGGGCGGACGTCTCCAACGCCGGTGGTTCGGTCGGCTTCGTGCCGCCCGTGACGCGGGACGTGATCCGGCCCGAGCTGGTCAGGCACTTCGTGGCGATGGCCGAGGGGCGGACGCGGCTGCTCGTCGGGCGGGACGCGGACGGGCAGGTCGCCGCCACCGCCTTCTTCTCGTTCAACACACACCGGCTCATGACCCACTGGGTGTGGCTGTACACGGTGATGGTCCATCCGCGACACCAGGGCAAGGGGTACGGGCGGGACCTGCTGGCCGCCGCCGAGCAGGCCGCCCGCGGCTTCGACGGCATCCGGGCGATCCGGCTCACCTGCCGCGGCGGCCAGGGCCTGGAGCGCTTCTACGGCTCCTGCGGCTACAAGGAGGTCGGCCGGATACCGGAGGCCATCCGGGTCGCGCCGGACGATCACCGCGACGACGTGATCATGCTGCTGCCGCTCGACTGAGCCCCGCCCCCAAGATCGTGCGGCGGACATGCTTCACTGGATGTCGCTCCTTACTGGAATTGTCGGAATCGGAAGAGTGGATTGAGATGCTCCGCTACACGCTGATGCGCCTCGGGATCTTCGTGGGCTGCCTCGTGGTCGTCTGGGGTCTCGTCTACTCCGGTCTCGCCCCGCGCGGCCTCGGCGACTCCAACGGCATGTGGGTCATCCTGCTCGCCCTGCTGCTCTCCGCCCCGATCAGCTTCGTCGTCCTGCGCAAGGAGCGTGACCGCGCCTCCGAGCAGATCGTCCGCAAGGTCGACAGCGTGAAGGCCAACCTCGAGGCCAACCGCAGCCAGGAGGACCTCGCCGACGACACGGCCCGGGCCCAGGGGCAGACGTCCTAGTCTTGCTCCCATGGGTGCAGTCAAGACCAAGCGAATGCCGCGTGCGGTCCGGGAACAGCAGATGCTGGACGCCGCCGTACGGACCTTCGGGCGACGCGGGTACATGGCCGCCTCGATGGACGAGATCGCCGAACTCGCCGGTGTCTCCAAGCCGTTGGTCTACCTGTACCTGAACTCCAAGGACGACCTCTTCACCGCCTGCATCCGCCGCGAGGCGCGTGCGCTCACCGCCGCCGTGCGGACCGGCGTCGACACCGGGGCGCCCGCCGACCGCCAACTCTGGGACGGACTGCGGGCGTTCTTCACGCACACCGCGCGGTACCCGGACGGCTGGGCCGTACTGCATCTCCAGGCCCGCACCCACGGCGAGGTGTTCGCCGCCGAGGTGACCGCGATGCGCGAGGAGATCGTCGCCTTCGTCACCCAGCTGATCCTGGCCGCCGCCCGCGCCGCCCACCGTGACCCGGACCTCCCCGAGCACGAGGTCGCGGGCCTGGCCGAAGCCCTGGTCGGCGCCGCCGAGTCGCTCGCCGACTGGGCCAACGCCACCCCGGGCGTCACCGCCCGCCAGGCCGCGACGACCCTGATGAACTTCGCCTGGGCGGGCCTGGGCGACATGATGGACGGCCGGCCCTGGGCGCCCCCCACCGACTGATCGGTCCGCCCGCCCTCGTCAGGACGGCCCCTGTCACCTGTACGCGGCCCTCGTCCGTCAGCCGACGGCTCCCGTCAGGTGTACGCGCCCGTCGCCGCCGCGCAGTTCGAACCGCCTCGGCCCGGCGCCGTACGTCACCGTCCCCGGCAGCAGGACCGGCGCCCGGAACTCCGCCGTGACCCGTCCCGCCGGGGGGACTCCGTAGGCCGCGAGGCAGCGGGCCACCGTCCACATGCCGTGCGCGATGGCCCTCGGGAAGCCGAACGGGCGGGCGGTGAGCGGGTGGAGGTGGATCGGGTTGCGGTCCCCGGACACGGCCGCGTACCGCCGTCCGATGTCACCCCCCAGCCGCCACTCGGCGACCGCGGGCAGGGGCGGCGGCTCCCGCCTGGGTGTGCCCTTCGCGTCCGTCCGATGCCGGGCGAGATAGGTACTGCGCGACTCCCATACGACGGTCTCCCCGGCCCTGACCTCCGTGACGAGCCCCGCCTCGGTCCCGCGCCGGTGCGGCGCCAACCCGTCGACGCGCACGGAGAGTTCGTAGACCCCGGTCGCCGGCAGCCGGGTATGCCCCGTGATGTCGATCGAGGTGTGCACCAGACCGAGCAGCGGCAGGGGGAAGCCCCGCCCGGCCATCAGACGCAGCGCGAGCGGGAACCCCAGCACATGCGGGTACGTCACCGGCAGCGCGTCCTCCCCGGTCGGGAACCCACACACCCGCTCATAGGCCGAGAGCCGGGCCAGGTCGACGCGGACGGAGGGGCGGACCAGCGGGGTGCGGGGAAAGTCCGCGTCGGGGCGGGGACTTGTGAAGGCCAGGACCGTCATGGGGGCGTCTCCCTACTCCTCCAGTTGCTTACTCCGGAGTAAGGTTACCGGAGGTAAGGGGGTGCGTACGGCACAGAGCTGAGTGACCCTCACGTAACCCCCGAGGTTGCACAGCCCCGCCCCCCATCCCTCCCCGAACCAGCACAGCCCCCACACGTCAGCCCCGTACGATCCCCTGTCTAACCGGCGGTAACCCCATGTCCGCACACGGGGAGCCGTCCGTGAACGCCGTGCCAGGAGCCGCCCGTGTCCACGCCTCTGCCTTCCTTCGCCGCGTCCGCCGCCTTCGACGACGCTCCCGCGCCCACCCTCGTGGAGCCCGAGACCCGGCGTCTTGACGGTGTCGTCCGGGAGGCCTACGTACCGCCCTTCGCGCCGCCCGTGTCGCACGGTTCGCTGGGCGACCTGCCGTTCGACAACGCCGTCGCCGTACCGGAGAAGGTGCTGCTCAGCCGGAAGACGCAGCAGGGCGGCTGGACGGACGTGACGGCGACGCGGTTCGCCGAACAGGTGCTCGCCGTGGCGAAGGGGCTGATCTCCGAGGGCCTGATGCCGGGCGACCGCATCGCGGTCATGGCGCGGACGACGTACGAGTGGACGCTGCTCGACTTCGCCGCCTGGGCCGCGGGCCTGGTGACCGTCCCGGTCTACCCGACCTCCTCCGTCTTCCAGACCCGCTGGATCCTCCAGGACTCCGGCGCCGTCGCCCTGGTCACCGAGACCGTCGCGCAGGCCGCCGCCCTCGGCCCGGAGCGCGAGCGCATCCCCGACCTCCAGCACCTGTGGGTCATGGAGAAAGGCCATGTCGAGCGGCTCGCCGAGGCCGGAGCGCAGATACCCGACCAGGAGGTCGACGTCCGCCGGGGCATGCTCGGCCCGAGCACCCTCGCCACCCTCGTCTACACCTCGGGCACCACCGGCCGCCCCAAGGGCTGCGCGCTGACCCACGGCAACTTCTTCGCCGAGGTCGACAACGCCATCGAACTCCTCTATCCCGTCTTCAAGTCCAGATCGAACGAGGAGGACTCGGTCCTCCTGTTCCTCCCCATGTCCCACGTCTTCGGCCGCATGGTGGCGGTGGCCTGCGTCCGCGCCCGGGTCCGCCTCGGCCACGCGCCCAGCCTCGAGGCCGAGGACCTCATGGCCGACCTGGCGGCCTTCCGCCCGACCTGTCTGCTGGCCATCCCGTACATGCTGGAGAAGGTGTACAACTCCGCGCGCGCCAAGGCGGAGGAGGGCGGCCGGCTGACCATGTTCGACCGGGCCGCGGCGGTCGCGGGGCGCTACGGCGAGGCCACGGAGGCCAAGCAGCACGGCACCGGATCAGGGCCCGGCCGCGCCCTGAGCATGGCCCGCAGCTTCTACGACCCGCTCGTCTACCGCCGTATCCGCAACGCCATGGGCGGCCGGGTCCGCCACGCGATCTGCGGCGGCTCCCCGCTCGGCCGCCGGCTCGCGGCCTTCTACGCGGGCGCGGGCATCGAGATCTACGAGGGCTACGGCCTGACCGAGACCACGGCGGCCGCCACCGTCACCCCGCCCCTCAAACCCCGTCTGGGCACGGTCGGCTGGCCGCTGCCCGGCACCCGGGTCCGGATCGCGGCGGACGGCGAGATCCTGATCTCCGGCGAACAGGTGCTGCGCGGCTACTGGGACCCGGCGGCCGGGGGAGTGGTCCCGGCGGCGCTGGACGGCTGGCTGGCCACGGGCGACATCGGCGAACTGGACGACGAGGGCTATCTGACCATCACCGGCCGCAAGAAGGAGTTGCTGATCACGGCGGGTGGCAAGAGCGTGGCCCCCGCCCCGCTGGAGAACTGGCTCCGCTCCCACCCCCTGATCTCCCAGGCCATGGTCCTCGGCGACCGGCGCCCGTACGTCTCTGCCCTGATCACCCTCGACATGGACGGCGTCACCCACTGGCGCCGGATGAACGGCCGCCACCCGGTACCGGCCGAACTCCTGCTGGACGACGAGGAGTTGCGGGCGATCATCCAGCGCGCGGTGGACGAGGCGAACAAGCTGGTCTCCCGCCCCGAGTCGATCCGGCGCTTCCGGATCCTCCCGTACGACTTCACGGAGATGGCGGGCCACCTCACCCCGTCGATGAAGCTGCGGCGGGAGCAGGTCATGCGGGACTTCGCGGAGGAGATCGAGGAGTTGTACGCCCGCTGACTCCGGGGCCGTTCCCGCACCAGCCGGGCGGGGCCACTGACGGACCGGAGCGCCGCCCGTCCGCAACTGCTCGGCGCACACGCGCCGACCCGGTGTCAGCCAACCCCGTCCGCAACTGCTCGGAGCACACGCGCCGACCCCGGGTGTCGGCCCAGCCCCTCGTCCGCGGCTGCTCGGCGCATGCGGACCGATCCGGGTGTCGGCCCAGCCCCTCGTCCGCGGCTGCTCGCAGCATGGGAACCGACCCGGGTGTCTGCCCACCCCCCGTCCGCGGCTGCTCGGCACACGCGCGTCGACCCCGCGTGTCAGCCGAGCTCCCTGCGCTGCACGCCGCTTGACTTCACAAGACCGTCGCGCCACATTCGCGAGTCTGACGCTTCGTCAGAGTCTCCCGGGATGCTGGAGCGCCGAGCCATGACCACGCCGACTTCTTCCCCCACGCGCAGACGGGTCCTCGCGACCACCGCCACCGCCGCGGCGGGCCTCGCCCTCACCCACCGCCCCGCGACCGCCGCCGACCTACCCCTCCTCGGCACCTACGACGTCGTGGTCGTGGGCGCCGGGGCCGCCGGAATGACCGCCGCGCTGACCGCCGCCCACCAGGGCCTGAGCTGCGTGGTCCTGGAGAAGGCCGGCACCTTCGGCGGCTCGGCCGCCCGCTCCGGTGCCGGGATCTGGATCCCCAACAACTCCGTGGTCCTCGCCGCCGGAGTCCCCGACACCCCGGCCAAGGCGGCCGCCTACCTCGCCGCGGTCGTCGGCCCTGACGTCTCCCTCGACCGTCAGCGCGCCTTCCTCGCCCACGGCCCGGCCATGCTGTCGTACGTCATGGCGCACAGCCCCCTTCGCTTCCGCTGGATGGAGGGGTACAGCGACTACTACCCCGAGCTCCCCGGCGGTCTCCCCAACGGCCGTTCCATCGAACCCGACCAGCTCGACGGCACCATCCTCGGCGCCGAACTGGCGCGCCTCAACCCGCCGTACATGGATGTCCCGGCCGGCATGGTGGTCTTCAGCGCCGACTACAAATGGCTCGCCCTGGCGGCCGTGAGCGCGAAGGGCGCCGCCGTGGCCGCCACCTGTCTGGCGCGCGGCACCAAGGCCGCCCTGCTGGGGCAGAAGCCGCTCACCATGGGCCAGTCCCTCGCGGCGGGCCTGCGCGCGGGGCTGGCCTCCGCGGGGGTCCCGGTCCGGCTCCGCACCCCCCTCACCGACCTGCACATCGAGGACGGCGTCGTCTCCGGCGTGGTGGTCACCCGCGAAGGCTCCGGGCCGGCCCTCGTCCGGGCCCGCAAGGGCGTGATCATCGGCTCGGGCGGGTTCGAGCACAACGCGGCCATGCGCGGGCAGTACCAGCGCCAGCCGATCGGCACGGAGTGGACGGTCGGGGCGAAGGAGAACACCGGGGACGGGATCCGCGCGGGTGAGCGGGCGGGCGGCGCGCTGGATCTGATGGACGACGCCTGGTGGGGACCGGCGATCCCGCTCCCTGGCCAGCCGTACTTCTGTCTGGCCGAACGCACGCTGCCCGGGGGACTGTTGATCAACGCGGCGGGCGCCCGCTTCGTGAACGAGGCGGCGCCGTACAGCGATGTCGTGCACACGATGTACGACCAGCATCCGACGAACCCGGCGATCCCGTCCTGGCTGATCGTCGACCAGAACTACCGCAACCGCTACCTCTTCCGGGACGTGGCCCCCACACTCCCCTTCCCGGACTCCTGGTACAGCTCGGGCGCGGCCCACAAGGCCTGGACCTGGGACGCCCTGGCGAGGTCGATCGGCGTGCCCGCCGGTGCCCTGCGCACCACGGTGGACCGCTTCAACACCTTGGCGCGACAGGGCGAGGACACCGACCACCACCGGGGCGACAGCGCGTACGACCACTACTACACGGACCCGGCGATCACCCCGAACTCCTGCCTTGCCCCCCTGTGGCTCCCCCCGTACCACGCCTTCCGCATAGTCCCCGGCGACCTCGGTACGAAGGGCGGCCTGCTCACCAACCCCGCGGCCCAGGTCCTACGCGCCGACGGCACGGTGATCCCCGGCCTGTACGCCGCCGGGAACGCCAGCGCGGCGGTGATGGGCCACAGCTACGCCGGCGCGGGCTCCACGATCGGCCCGGCGATGACGTTCGGTTACATAGCGGCGAAGCACATCGCGGGAACGCTCTGAACTCACCGAGGTCACGGCACCCCCAGCCACCGCAACCCCGCCGCGACACCCGCCGCGCCCAGGACCACCACCACGAACGGGGCCCGGCGCCACGCCAGGACGCCTCCGGCCAGCACTCCCGCCGGACGGGCCCAGCCCGCGAAGTCCCCGGCCTCCGTCAGCGCCCCCGTGGCGAGCAGTGCCGCCAGCAGCACCACCGCACCCGCCGACAGCAGTTCCCGTACTCGGTCGGGCAGGACGACCCGGCCGTGCAGGACGGGTCCCACCAGCCGGAACGCGTACGTCCCCACCGCCAGCGCCAGGATCAGAGCCACGGTCGCGCTCACGCCACGCCCCCCTTACGGCCGTACAGGAACAGCCCCAGCAGTGCCAGCAGCACCGGCACCCCCGCCGGAACCACCGACGCCACCGCGAGGGCCATCGCGGCCCCCGCCACCGCACACCGCCGCACCGCCGCGTCCACCCGCAGCGTCGGCAGCACCAGCGCGACCAGCACCGCCGGAAACGCCGCGTCCAGCCCGTACACCGCGGTGTCCCCCAGAGCCGTACCGGCCAGCGCCCCCGCCAGCACCCCAACGTTCCACACGACGAAGAGACCGATCCCGGAGACCCAGAACGCCGTCCGCCGCCGTCCCGGATCCGGCTGCGCCAGCGCGAAGGCGACCGTCTCGTCCGTGACGAGGTGCGCCCCGACGAGGCGGGACAGCCGGCCCCGGCCGCCGAGGACGTCGGCGACCGCGAGGCTGAACGCCGCCGTACGGGTGTTCAGCAGCAGCCCGGTCGCCGCCGCGGCGAGCGGCCCGCCCCCGGCCAGCAGCACCCCCACCGCGCTGAACTGCGCCGATCCCGCGTAGACCAGCAGCGACATCACCACCGGGACCCAGATCGGAAGCCCGCCCGCCACCGCGATCGCCCCGAAGGAGACCCCGACGACCCCGCTCGCGACCCACACGAGGGAGGCGTCCCGGACCAGCTCCCGGGAAACCCGCGCTGTTCGCTCTGCCGTACGCATGTTCTCTACAATGGACAGATGGCCTCGCGTTCGTCAAGGCGAACGATCGTACCTACGGAGCGAACAGCATGTCCGACAGTCCCCCGTCCAAGCTCCCCCTCGACTGGATCGCCGCCTCCCTGCGCAGGGAGCGCGCCCGCGCCGGCCTCTCCCTCTCCGAGCTGGCCAAACGCGCCGGAATCGCCAAGTCCACTCTCTCCCAGCTGGAGGCGGGCGGCGGGAACCCGAGCGTGGAGACGCTCTGGGCGCTCGGGGTCGCGCTCGGCGTGCCGTTCAGCGCCCTGGTCGAACCCCCCACACCGTCGGTCCAGGTCATCCGCGCGGGACAGGGGCCCTCCGTGGCCTCGGAGAAGTCCGACTACGCGGCCACCCTGCTGTCCGCCAGCCCACCCGGCGCCCGCCGGGACATCTACCACCTGCGAGCCGAACCGGGCCCGGCCCGCGAATCGGAGCCGCACATTCCGGGCACGGTGGAGCACTTGATCGTGGGATCGGGCCGGATCAAGGCCGGACCGACGGGCGAACAGGTCGAACTGGCGGCGGGCGACTACATGTCGTACCGGGGGGATGTGCCGCACTCGTACGAGGCGCTCGCGCCCGGGACGACGTTCGTGCTGGTCATGCAGCACGTGTAGCCCGCCGTAAGGTCTATGAAAAGGCAGGAGCCCCGGCACCTTGCGGCGCGGGGCTCCTTGGGTACTGCTCTCAGTTCCGGATCAGAGACGAGGCTCGCCTCAGACGGGGGTGACGTTCTCCGCCTGCGGGCCCTTCGGGCCCTGGGTCACGTCGAAGGAGACCTGCTGGTTCTCCTCCAGCGAACGGAAGCCGCTCGCGTTGATCGCGGAGTAGTGGACGAAGACGTCGGGGCCGCCGCCCTCCTGGGCGATGAAGCCAAAGCCCTTTTCGGCGTTGAACCACTTCACGGTTCCGGTAGCCATAAGCCCTCCTTGGGCCCAAAGGGTTGCCCTGCTCCAGAACCTGCAAGTGTGAGAGCAAATGCCGCACTGCATACGTCTGAAAACGACTAGAGCCCGCGGTTACATGCTCCGCAGGCTCTGTACTGCAAGGGAAACCAAACTGCAACTTGCGGCGAGCCTAGCACGGGGGCAGGCGAAAGCAATAGAGGTCAAGATCACGTCACCCGGACGTTTGAAGGTCTTAAATCACTTGACGTCGGGGCCGGAGTCTGGAGCGTACCTCATAGGGTCTAGCCTCGCGATGTGGACAATTCTCGCACCCGGCCGCGCGTCGGCCACATCCAGTTCCTGAACTGCCTGCCTCTGTACTGGGGGCTCGCGAGAACGGGCACGCTCCTCGACTTCGAGCTGACGAAGGACACCCCGGAGAAGCTCAGCGAGCAGCTGGTGCAGGGAGACCTCGACATCGGGCCCATCACCCTGGTCGAGTTCCTCAAGAACGCCGACGACCTCGTCGCCTTCCCCGACATCGCTGTCGGATGCGACGGACCGGTCATGTCGTGCGTGATCGTCTCGCAGGTCCCGCTGGAGAAGCTGGACGGTGCCCGGGTCGCCCTGGGCTCGACCTCGCGCACCTCGGTCCGCCTGGCCCAGCTCCTCCTGGCCGAGCGCTTCGGCGTGCGGCCCGACTACTACACCTGTCCGCCCGACCTCAGCCTGATGATGCAGGAGGCCGACGCGGCCGTACTCATCGGGGACGCGGCGCTGCGTGCCAACCTGCTGGACGGACCGCGCTACGGCCTTCAGGTGCACGATCTCGGCGCGCTCTGGAAGGAGTGGACCGGGCTGCCGTTCGTCTTCGCCGTGTGGGCCGCCCGGCGCGACTACCTGGAGCGCGAGCCGGTCATCACCCGCCGCGTCCACGAGGCCTTCCTCGCCTCCCGCAACCTCTCCCTGGAGGAGGTCGGCAAGGTCGCCGAGCAGGCCGCCCGCTGGGAGGCCTTCGACGAGCGCGTCCTGGAGCGGTACTTCACCACGCTGGACTTCCGCTTCGGCGGCCCGCAGCTGGCGGCGGTCGCCGAGTTCGCCCGGCGGGTGGGGCCCACGACGGGCTTCCCGGCGGACGTGAAGGTCGATCTGCTCCAGCCCTGAGGGGCAGCTGCTCCCGCCCTGGGGAGCCCGGCGCGCTGAGGCCGTAGTCTGCTGGGAGTTCAACGGGGGAGGGGACGCCATGCAGCCGCTCGGAGCCGACGAACCCACCGTCGTGGGGCCCTACCGGCTGCTCGGCCGGCTCGGGTCCGGCGGCATGGGCCGGGTCTACCTGGGGCGCAGCGCCGGAGGCCGCACGGTCGCCGTCAAGATCGTGCATCCGCACTTCGCGCTGGACGAGGAGTTCCGCACCCGCTTCCGGCGCGAGGTCGAGGCCGCCCGCCGGGTCGGCGGCGCGTGGACGGCACCGGTCCTGGACGCCGACCCGGAGGCACCGGTGCCGTGGGTCGCGACGGCGTACGCGGCCGGGCCGTCCCTGTCGGCGGCGGTGACCGACACCGGCGCGCTGCCCGACCACTCGGTACGGGTGCTGGGGGCCGGGCTGGCGGAGGCGCTCGCGGCGGTGCACGGACTGGGCCTGGTGCACCGGGACGTCAAGCCGTCCAACGTCCTGCTGACCCTCGACGGTCCGCTCCTGATCGACTTCGGCATCGCCCGCGCCACCGACGGCACGGCGTCGCTCACCTCCACCGGCGTCTCCATCGGCTCGCCCGGCTACATGTCGCCCGAGCAGATCGTCGGCAAGGGGGTCACGGGCGCGGCGGACGTCTTCTCCCTGGGCGCGGTGCTGGCGTACGCGGCGACGGGCGCACAGCCCTTCTCCGGTGACTCCTCGGCGGCGCTGCTCTACAAGGTCGTGCACGAGGAACCAGAACTCGGCTCGCTGGAGGGCGAGTTGCGGGACGTGGTGGAGGCCTGCCTGAACAAGACACCCGCCGCCCGGCCCACCCCCGGCGAGCTGGCCCGACGGCTGGCCCCGCAGGGGGCGGCGGGTCTGGTGGCCCAGGGGTGGCTTCCGGGGGTTGTGGTGGAGCGGGTGAGCCGGAGCGCGGTGCAGGTGCTGAACCTGGAGGCGACGGGCGGGGAACAGCCGTCGGGGCCGGTGGGGTTCAGCAGTCCGTCGGTGGGGAGGGTGACGGGTGCGGTGGGTTCGGTCGCGCCGGCGCCGGTGGGCCCGGGCGGTCCGGTGAGTTCCGCGGCTCCGGTCGGTTCCGTAGGGGAGTTCGGTCCGCCGCCGGTCATGACGCCGCCCGATGCCGCCCCGGCCCCCGCGGCCGTGCCCGCCCCTGCGGCCGTGCCCGCCCCCGCGCCCGTCTCCGCCCCAGGGTCCGTTCCCTCCCCAGCGTCCGTTCCCGACTTCTCCCCCGCCTCCGTACCCGAGCCGCGGGACGCCCCGCCCAAGGCGACCCGGTCGCCCGGCCGGCTGTCGGTGTCCGTCGCGGCGACCTCGGTGCCGGGTGCCGGTGGCCGGGGCCGCCGGATGAGCTGCACGGTGGCGCTGGCGGTGGCCGGCGCGCTGGCGGCGGTCACGGTGGGCTCGGTGTTCGTCCTGGACCTGCTGCCGGAGGACGCCGGGGACGACCGGGGAGGTTCGAACGCCGACTCGGCCCACTCCCAGGTCCCCAGCGCCTCCGCCCCCGCGGGGGCGAACGCCCTGGCCGCCTACCTCGGCACCTGGGAGGGCCAGGGCGTGGCCCTGGACGGCAAGCTTCCGCTCGGCACCTTCCGCCTCACCGTCAAGGAGGCGAAGACGGGCGAGAAGCTCGGCACCCTCCGCCAGACCGACCTGCTCGGCGGGGTCTGCAACGACGTACTGACCCTGAAGACGGTGTCCGCCAAGCGGCTGGTGGCCTCGTCCGCGGGCGCCGAGTCCAACCACAAGGGCTGCAACCCGGCGATCACGACCGTCACCCTCACCCCGGTGGGCGACGACCTCGACTACGCCTCGGACAGCGCCGAGTCGGGCAAACCGACGTCCCGGCTGTCACGGATCGAGTAGCCGCTCAGCCGGGCACGACGACCGTCCGCAGCTCCCCGTCGCCCAGGTGCAGCATGCCCTTGCCGGGGACGGCCTGGCCGCCGACCATGCCGCGGTTGAGTCGGACGCCGATGAGGTCGCCGCTGGAGGACTCCTGCGGGGAGAGCAGGATGCCGCGGCGCGCCTTCTTGGCGTCGACCTGCCAGCCGGAGAAGCCGCTGCACACGTCCTCCTCGTCACCGGCGATGACGAGCGCGAGCCCGCGTTCGGCGCCCCGGGAGACGATCTTCTTCATCTGGCTCTCGGCGTCGCAGTCCTCGAGGAGTTCGCCGTCGTCGATGAGCACCACGATCGGGTTCTCGACCGACGGCTCCGAGTCGTCGATCAGCTCCTCGAACTCGTCCTCGTCGATGTCGTCGCCCGTGAAGACCTTCAGCACCCCTGCCACACCGTCGAGTTGGCGTACGGGGGACTGCCTGGGGGCCGCGACGATCAGCCGTGCGCCCTGGTTCAGGAAGGACTGCGCGAAGTTCATCAGGACGGTCGAGCGACCGGACTTCGCCGGACCCGCGATCACGAACGACGGGACGCCCTGCGCGAGATCGGGGCCGAAGCCGACGATCTCGTCGCCGCCGATACCGGCCAGCGCGTACAGCTTGGACCGGGACACATCCGGGTCGCGCAGCTCCCAGGCCTCGCCGAAGGAGATCCGGCTGGGCAGGCTGTCGACTCGGAACGGCCGCCTGGCGCGCGGCACTTCGGCGTCCCGTACGGCCGCCGCCTCGCCGATCGCCGCCAGCGCCGCCGCCTGCCCCTGGCCGGTGGTGTCCTCGGCGAGCAGCGCGAACTGCGTCTCCGTACCGGCCTCGTTCTTGAAGGCACGGCCCGGCGGTATCTCCTCGGGCACCTTGCGGGCCGGGATGCCGAGCGTGGAGAAGTCGCTGCGGTCGGCCAGCCGCAGACCGTACTTCTCCTCGGTGAGGGTGGCGATACGGCCCACCAGCAGCGTTCGGTCACCGGTGAGGACGAGGTGGATGCCGACGGAGGCACCCTCCCGCATCATCGTCTGCAACTCGTCGGTCAGCGCGCCGTGATCGACCTCGCCGAGGGTGGGCACCCAGCCCTCCCAGCGGTCCAGCAGGACCACGATGTGCGGCAGCCGCTCCTCCTCGGCGACCGCGGCCCGCTGCTCGCCGATGTCCGCGAAGCCCTTGTCGGCCAGGAGATTCTGGCGACGGTCCAGCTCGCCCTTGAGCCGGTTGACGAGCCGGACCACCCGCTCGGTCTGGTTGCGGCTGACCACCGCGCCGACGTGCGGCAGCCGGGTCAGCGCGTTCAGGGCGCCGTTGCCGCAGTCGATGCCGTACATGTGCACATCGGCGGTGGAGTGCGTACGGGCCAGGGAACCGGCGATCGTCCGCAGCACCTGCGAGCGGCCGCTGCGCGGGGCGCCACCGATCATCAGATGGCCGAAGCTCGCGAAGTCGACGGCCACCGGGCGGCGGGACTGCATCGCGGGCAGGTCCTCGACACCGAAGGCCGCGGGCGCCAGTCTGCCGGGCGCCGGGGTGAACTCGGGGGCCGGGATCTCGTCGAGGAGCAGCTGCTCGTCCAGCGCCGGCAGCCAGGGGCTGTGCTGGGGCGGGATGCCGAGCGAGCGGTTGGCGTCACGGATGGTGTCCACGAGCACCTTGAGGTCGGTGATCTCCTCGTCCTCGCGGGATTCGGCCTTGGGCTTGGTGAGGGCGGTACGGCCCAGGTCCTCCCAGGCCAGCGGCCCGACCCAGGGCATGAGGACGGCGGGATCCGCGGCACCGGGCCGGCGTCCGCCCACGCGGCCCGACTGGAACGGCACGAGCGAGGCGTGCCCGAGGCGGACGTACGCCCGACCCGGGGTGCTCTTCGAGATGTGGCCGGCCTCGGGGGAGTCGATGACGTCCGTCGACTCGCCGCCGTCGGTCACGCGCAGGGCGATACGGAGGTTGGTGTTGGCCCGGATCTCCGGGGAGACGACGCCGGAGGGCCGCTGGGTGGCGAGGAGGAGGTGGATGCCGAGGGACCGTCCTCGCTGGGCGATGTTGACAAGTCCCGTGACGAAGTCGGGCAGATCGCGCACCATCGAGGCGAACTCGTCGATGACGATCAGGAGTCGGGGCACCGGCTTGTGGCTCGGGTCCCTCCTGACGAGGTCCTGGTAGTCCTCGATGTCCTTGGCGTCGGCCTTGGCGAGAATGTGCTCGCGCCGGTGCAGCTCGGCGCCCAGTGACTCCAGCGCCCGCTCGACGAGGTGGGCGTCGAGGTCGGTCACCATGCCGACGGTGTGCGGGAGATGGACGCAGTCCTTGAACGCCGCGCCACCCTTGTAGTCGACGAGGACGAAGGTCATGTTCTCGGGCGTGTTCGCCACGGCGAGCGCGGCGACGATGGTCTGCAGCAGCTCGGACTTACCCGAACCGGTGGTACCGGCGATGAGGCCGTGCGGCCCGTCCTTGCGGATGTCGATCCCGAAGGCCCCGTCGTACGACTCACCGATGACGGCCAGGGTCGACTGCCCGCCCATCCGCCAGCGGGCGACGATCGCGTCGCTGGTCGGCGGTTCGAGCTCGAGAACGTCGAGCAGCCGGCTGGCGCCGGGCAGCGCCGAGTCCTCCGTCTCCCCGCTGATGTCCCGCAGCGAGGACAGCGAACGGGCCAGCCGCAGACACCACGAGCTGGACACGAAGTCGGGCCGCACGTCCTTGCGCCGCTCGGCACCGGCCTCCTCGACCCGGAGGCGGAGCTTGTCGGGCGCGGCGGAGTGGGCGGGCTCGGGAGCGGCCTGGTGCCAGGCCTGGAAGGAGGGGAAGCCGCCGGGGGCCTGCTGCGCCTGGGGCTGCTGCTGGTTCTGCTGTTCGACGGCCTTCGGCTCGGCCACGACGAAGGCCTGGCACTCGCCGGGCAGGAACCGCTCCTCGGCGTCGAGGCAGAGGGCGTACATGGAGACGGACGGGCCCTCGCGCAGCAGCCGTACGACCCCGGGAAGGGAGCGCAGCCGCCGGGACCCGTCCCATACGACGACGATGTCGGGGTCGCTGAACGAGGTTCCCTGGCTGCGATTCTGCTCGGCGGCCTTCTTGCGGGCGTCGAGGATCTGCGTCAGCTCGCCGATGCGGGCGCCGACGGTCTCGGCGTCGGTGCCGATGAGGACGTTGATGTCCTGGCCGCCGGAGGGCCTGGCGTGCGGCAGCCAGCGTACCCAGTCCCAACTGTCCTGCGCGGTCTGCTCGCTGAGGACGTAGAACTGGACGTCCATGGGACTGTGCAGAGCGGCGGTCTGCGCTACGGCCCAACGCCCCATGGCGCGCGCGGAGTCGCCGGGTCCGGCCATGCCGATGACACCGAGCCCGCGGAGGTTGAGGGCGACGGGGGCGTCCTCGATCTTCCAGGTGACCTCGCGCTTGTGGTCGTCCTGCTCGGGGTCGTCGAGGACCACCTCGGAGGGGAGTTGTCCGGTGCCGACGCGCAGCAGCAGATGATCGCGGTCGGTGCGCCGCCGCTCCCAGAGCCGTGTCCGGGGCCCGGTGCCGAGGGAGAGAACGGTGGCCGGATCCGGTATGGCCTGCCGCCGGTCGTTCCGTTCGGCGACGAGAGCGTCCTGCGCGTCCTGCTCGATCCGGGCCTTCTGCTCCTCGTACTCCTTGACCTGCTTGGCGTGCGACTTCCGGCCGTGCTTCTTGTCGTTGTAGTAGTTCGCGAAGAGCAGGATCGGGCTGAGGCCCGCCATGATCAGGTAGTACCAGCGCTGGAAGATCAGCACGGCGACGACGGCGCCGACGAGCGGGGTGAGCGCCATGAGCCACGGCAGCGGCCGGGCCTCGTACTCACGGGGCGACGAGGGCAGCCGGAACCGGGTCTGCCGCTCGGGCGGCCGGAGCCGTGGGGGCCGGTTGTAGTCGAGCCCGATGCCGTCGTCGGACCACTTGAGGGCGGCGTTGGGCGGCGAGTAACGGGCCAGCTCCACCAGGGTGTTGCCGATGGCGATCTGGGCGCCGAAGGTCCAGAGGTCGGGGTCGGCGGGCGCGACGGCTTCGGCTTCCGTGTCCTGCTGCCGCTTCTCCTTCCTCTTCTTCCTCTTTGTGTCCTTGTCATCCTCTTTGGGGTTGAGGATTTCGTCGACGGGGGTGCCGTCGAGGAAGACACCGTCGAGGTCGCCGTGGACCTTGAACCGGCAGGTGCCGTCCGTCGCGACGGAGAGGGTGAGGGCGCGGGCGTCGAGTTCGGGGTCGTCGATACGGATGTGACTGGCGGGCCCGCTGCCGATGTCGTAGCGCCCGACACCGAGGCGGTGGACGTACCCCGCGACGGGCCCGCCGACGACCCGCAGTTCGACGAGCCCGGCGGGCTCACCGGGCAGACACCCGGACGGATCCTGAAGGCTGACGACGGCGCCTTCGCGGAGTGGGGAGTTGAGGACGGTGGCGGATGGATCGACGGCGTACCCGTCGACGTAGAGGAGGGGGGCGTTGTTGCCGGGCACGTGCTGGGGCTGCCCGATGGGAATGATCTGAGCCCCGCTGTGCCCGACCTGTTTGGCCAACTCGGCCGCTATGTCCCCCACGGTGGACTCAGGATCGGCATCGAGTACGACGTCGGCGGTGCCGCCGCCGAAGGGGTCGACGACGGTCAGAGTCAGGCGCACGTCTCTTGTCCTCCCCGCTGCCCCTGCGACCGCTTCCACAACGCTGGTCACAGTAGGAGCCCGACGATATCCGCTGGGCGCGGGGCGCGGACAGCCGGTCGGCGCGGAGGGCTTCCCGATGGCAATGACTTGTGCGGGTGTCGTTACGACCTCAGGACGCCTTGTTCACGACGCTGGGATGTGACACCTCAAGTCGCACAAGTAGGCTGCTGCCTCAAGAGCGGTCGATCACACCGGCCAACACCGGCTGTCACAAGCGAGTTGACGTCGGCCGGTGACTGTCGGACCGCAAACAGGGAGCCACGGGGGTTGGCCCTGCGGCGTTTTGGAGGGAGCGGCTTCATGGCCAAGGACCTTGACATCACATATCAGGACATGCGGGACGCTGCCAAGCATGTCGTGAAGGAGAAGGAGCGGCTCCAGGAGAAGCTCGACGGCCTGAAGAAGTACATCAACAACCTCGTTGAGTCGGGCTACGTCACCAAGAGCTCCTCCAAGGCCTTCGACGAGAACTTCACGGAGTTCGTCCAGGGCTCGAAGGACACGCTGGACGGTCTGGACGGCATGGGGGACTACCTCACCATGGCGGCGGACAAGTTCGAGCAGATCGACGACGAGCTGGCGAAGCAGGCTCGGGGCAAGTGAGTCCGTGATGCGGCGGGGCGACGGTTCGGCCGTCGCACCGCCGCATCGGCGTGCGGCTGAGGAACGGACTTGATGGCAGAGCGTTTGAGCGCGCGGTCTCGCGCTGAGATCGGCGCTGGACTGACCTGCGCCGTGGGCTTCGGAGCCGCCGTGGTGGGCTTCTTCCTGCTGGTCCTGGGCCTCTGGAAGAGCTTCGCCCGCGCCACGGCGCCGGCTTTGGTAGGTCTTCCCGGCGGATCCTGGGCGGCCGGCGCGGTACTCGGACTGATCTCGGTGGCGGGAGCATGCGGCGGCCTGCTGCTCGGGGGGAGCGGCAGCGCGGGTGCGCGACGCGCACTGCGTACGGCGGGATCCGGCGTGTGCTGGCTGGCCGCCGTCGGCCCGCTCTACTACCTGTTCGCATCCCTCCCCGGCAGGAACTGCCACTCCGACGGCCCGAGGTGCGCCTACATCCCCGGCACGGGGAGCGCCCTGCTGGCCTACGCGGGAGCCGTGATCGTCGTGGGCTGGCTGGTGCTCTCGGTGGAGGGCGCGGCGTCCGAGAAGCGCGCGGCACGGGAGCGCGCCCGCATGCGACGGCTTCGAAAGAAGGGCGGGGGGAAGAGCCGGGCGGCGCGGGAGCGTATGCGGTAATTGCCGGGGGAGCCTCGGAGGCTCAGGGATTGAAGATCGTCAGCGATCGCGCCAGATCCTCGATGTCCTCGGCGGCCCGCAGAATGCGGGCGGTGTCCTCTGTGGCGGTCCAGATCACGACGTCGGCACCGCACTCCTCGACCCGCCACGCGTAGCGCACGCAGGCGAGCAGGCGGGGCGAGCCTTCCTCGGTCACGTAGCGGAACGCGGTCAGTCCCTCGCCCAGGTACTCCGATGTGAAGCGCTTGACGACCGGGGGCTCGACCGCCTGTGGATCATCCGCCATGGTGAGCGCGCGCAGCGTTGCGTCTCGCGGGCCCGAAGCCGGTCCGACGGCCGCGCACACGGGCAAGGGCAGGTCAGTCGGCTGGTCGCGGTGCAGAAAGAGCCAATGGTCGGAGCCTGGCGGAGAAAACGCCTGCGCACAGCGTTCAAAGGTCCCGGCGACGAAGTCGACGCCGTTCGGGCCCGGATCGAGTTCGCGGTCGTCCCACAGATCCTCGGCCTCCTCACGGCACCATGCGGCGATGTCGACCCACGCCTCGAACGGGTTCTCCTCGTCGGACCGGGGAGGAATCACCGTCCACGGATAGAGGTCGATGTGCTCGATGTCGAGAATGGCGAAGAAGTCGTTCATCCATGGCTCCAGCGAAGGGTCGCCATCACTGCGTCGAACCATTCGACGAGTGCATCGGCCAGATCATCCCTCGGATCTCCGCTTCCCACCGTCGAGAAGGCAGCGACGAACCATCGGTCGGGATCGTCCGGTACGGACACGATGTACTCCACCCGGCGAGAGCCGAGTTCGACACCCTGGTCCGGGTGGGCCGACACGACGTGCTCCCGGCGCACGGCGAGGGCTCCGTCCAACTGCCCCGAGCTCAGGTCGGCGTCCTCGACGCCGTCCTGCGCCAGCAGTTGTACGGCGATATCAGTCGGGGCGCCGTGTGCGTCCGCCGCTGTGCCGAGGTTCGGCAGCAGGCTTTCGGACACAACGATCGACGCGCCCAGGTTCACCCCGGATGTCGACTTCACCGGGATGTACAGGTCGAGCGCGTCGCTCTCCTGTGCCTGGGCGACAGCGGCACGGAAACGACGTTCCAGCTCACGCTTGAACGGGCCGACGCTGTCTGCCGGCGCATCGGCGGGAATGACGCCGAAGGCCTCGTCCAGAATATGACGGATCGCCTCCTCCGTGCCGTGACGTAGGGGAATCTGTGCCCAGTCGTCAGGCAGGATGATGCGATAGCCGGTGATGGCGGTGCCCATCGACTCGGCCTGCTCAGCGGGCACTCGAACGCTCCTCACGGTTCAGCCACCAAATACCCAGGAAGGAAGCCAGCGAGGCCGCGACGGCGATCCAGAGCACCCATCCGCCCTGGAAGGCGACGAAAGCCGTCGCGTAGAAGAGGTAGAGCCCAGCGGCGGACTTCACATAGATGACGTCGTACGACAGCCGTTTCCAGTTCGCCGGGCTGCGACAGAGGAACAGAAGCGTCGGCGGGGTGAGGGCGCACAGGGACCATTCCCACGTCGGCAGGTTCATCAGTTTGTTCCCGAGGAGATCCTCGGTCGCGGGGCCGACGAGCAGCCGCACGATGGCGATCACCAGGATGACCTTCAAGGCCAGCAGGGAACGGTCGATGCGCTCCTGCGCGGACCCTGACTTCTCCCCTGCACCGATTCGACTGCTCATCCGAACTCTTCCTTCACCACTGACCGACCGGCGCCTCCATGCGCCCCTTCATCCTGTCGTACTCGCCACCGGAGACGTCATTGCCGAACTTGTCGCCCATGTCGAGCCCGGTGCCGACCGCCCAGGAGCCCTGCAGTGTGTTCTGGTGTCGTTGAGCCTGTGCCGCGTTGTCGGCCAGAGTGGGGTTGTCCGGGTACTCGTCCCGCCACTTCTTGATGTCCTTCATCTGCTGACTGAGCTTCGCGTCGCCGATGGTACTGACCTTGTCCCGCACGGTGGCCTGTGGCAACGCGGCATCGCGGACTTCGGCAGCGGCCTTCTCGCCGGCTGCCCGGTTCTTGGCCTCAAGGTTCAATTTGCGTGCCCTGGCGGCGCGACGTTTGTTGCCCGACGTGCCGCCGCGCCTCCGTGACGCCCGCTGGGCGTTGGCGCGGGCAGCGGCGTTGCGCTGGGCGGACTGCGCGGCCTTCTGCGTGTTGGCGACTCCGGAGGCAGTGGCGCGGGAACTCTGCTGCAGCCCCTTGATGGCTTTCGCCGCCTTGAGGCCGTTTCGGGCCATTTTCAGCGCACCGATGTCCATGACGACGTCAAACCATGAGCCGTTCCCTGTGGCGGCCATGGTGAGATGGGACAGCGTCACCGCGATGGTCAGACCGAGTGCGATCCATCCCACGACAGGGATGAACATGGCGACGATTCCTGCGGCGGTCGCCAGCCAACTGAGGCGCTCGGTCCAGTCCTTCAACCAATCCGCGTCCGCGACCCAGGCCTTGAAGTCGGTCCACCAACTGTCCTTCATGTCGTCGTCGATGGAGGATCGAATCTTGCTCGCGAAGTGGCCTGAGCGCTCCTGGTAATCCCCCTCAGCGGTGTTCAGACGCTTGCGGGCGTCCTCCAGGTCTTCCTTGGCCTGCTTGAGTGCGGGGTCTTCGTCCGGCGACTCCCCGGAGTCCTTGCCCTTCTCCTTCTCCTTGTCCTTCGCGGCGTCCTTGGGCTTGGCGGCATGACTGTCGATGACGCGCTGCGCTTCCTTGGCGTCCGTGAGAGCCCTGTCTGCCGTTTTCTGGAAGTCTTCCAGTTCATCGGCCCAGTTGGAGAGGTGGCCCTTCACCTCTCGATACCGGTCCTCTGCCTCGTCGAGTTTCCGGCCCAGACCTCGTGACTCCTCGCCGAGCTTCTCGGCGTACTTACCCTTGAGATTGTCGGCGTCAGCCATCGCGGTGAGCGCGGCTGCTTGCGTGCGCAGGTACTCAGCGATCTTCTTCATGTGCTTTACCTGATCGCGAATTCCCGCCGGATCTCCGGGTACGGGATCGCTCTCACGCAGCGGATGCCAGTCCTTGGGGCGGGTCATTGAATTTCCCTGTGCGAGATGGGATCAATCATGAATGTGAGCAAGCCGGCTATTTCGACTTGCCGACCTTGGCCAGGTCGTCGTCAAGGCCCTTGAAGGCGTCGCGGGTGCCCTCCACCATGGTCCCCACCGTTTTCAAGGACTCCAGCAGCCTCTTGCGGTTGTCGTCCCAGTTGTCGATGAACTCACCCATCGCATCCCGTAGCTCCGAAGCGCCGACCACCGACGTGATGTCGTCCTTCCACTCTCCGAGGTTTTTGAACTCGTCCCGGATGGCCTCGAGTTGCTTCGCCGACGTACTGAGCAAGGTGAAGTCGACGACCAAGTCCGACATGAATCCTCCTGTCTGTTCACTGTTCGACCGTGGAGAGTCAGCGGTTGACGGCTTGGATTTCCTGGACCGTTACGGCCTGGTCGTTGCCGAAGGTGCCGTTCGGGAGGTCGCCGCCGGCTCCGCCGGTGCCGGTCCAGGTGATTTCCCAGGTGATCGTGGCCTGGAGGGCGAAGGTGCCGTCGCCGGAGGAGCGGAGGTACTTCAGGCCGCAGGGCGGGGTCTGGTCGGCCTTGCCCTTGGCGTACGGTTCGCCGATCGAGCCGTCTTCGTCGATCGTGCACTCGCCCGACGCCGGGTACGTCTCCGCGTCCGCCGTGCCCGGCTCCAGTTTCAGGGAGACCGGCTTCGCTGTCGTTGTCGCCTGGAGGTTGAAGCCGGGGGCGTTGATGGCCGCCGTCGCCTGGACTTCGTCGAAGACCGCCTTGTCGAGCCAGGCCCAGGTCGGGAGGTTCACCTTCGTGATCGCCTCGGGGGCCAGCGTGACCTTCGTGTCCGGCAGTTGCATGTGCTGGTAGGCCAGTGCCGCGAGTATCTCCGGCGTGATCGCCTGCTCGTACTGGGGCGGCGGGGCCTCGCCGTTGTCCACCCAGAACGGCAGGTCGTTGCACGAGCTGCGCTTGAGGATGTCCGGCTCGTCGGGGTTCTCCACGGCGGCCCAGAACATGCCCTCGCCGTCCTTCTCGACGTTGTAGTCCTTGTAGCCGGGGGTGTCGGTCCAGCCGTACTCGTCCTCGTAGTGCCGCTGCAGCTCGCTGAGCGCGGCGCCCGCGTGGCCGCCCATGCCGGGTGCGGACATCTGGCCGTCGATGTCCTTGGACATCTTCTCCTTGAAGTCCTTGGCACCGAGGTAGGGGGCGTACCAGCAGGGCGGGGGCGTCCAGTTGACGTCGGTGGACGTCACGTTGCCCTTGCCGCCGCTCTTGGCGACGGAGCCGGAGTAGGTCACTCGTGCGGCAGCGTAAATGCCGGTGTTGTCACTGCCGCCGTTTGTTTCCTCCGTGGCTCCCTCACCGGAGCCCACGGGCTTGCCTGCGTACGCCGATTGCGTGAGGACAAACGTGCTGAAGGCCAGGGTCAGCGCTGTGGTGGTGAGGAGGGCGCGGCGCGACGTCTTCACTGGCACTTCGCCGCCTTCGTTTCGACGAACACCTTCGATGCCTGCCACAGGTCGGTCCCTGTGGGGTGCTTGACCATGATGATCTTGTAGTAGTCGAAGTCCTCGACGCTGGGCTCGGTCTTGAGGACCTTCCCGCCCTTGACTTCCTTGCCGAAGAACTTGCTGGCGTCCGCACAGAACGCCACCTCCACTGATGTGCCGTTCTCGGCGGACCGGGTGCTGACGTCGTAGTGACGCAGTGTGCCGGTGGCGGTCCAGCCGCCGTCGATCCAGGCGTTGATCTGCGTGGTCGCGTAGTGCAGTCCATCGCCGGTGGAGTACGAGGTGACCGCCGCGTCCTCGGTGGTCCGCGTGTCCACGCCTCGATAGATGGCACGGAAGAAGTTGGCGGCGTCGGCCATCGCCGCCGCCTCGTTCTCGTCCTCCGGCGTCTCCCAGTCGAAGACCAGGTTCATGTCCTTCGGCAACGACACGTCCACGCCGTCCGGCTTCGTCTCCGCCGGGACTCCCGACGCCGCCGCCGACTCCTTGGGCTTCTCCGATCCCTGTTCCGCTCCGGCGATCTTGTCGTTGTCGCTGGACTTGTCGTCCTCGCTGCCACACGCTGTCAGCAGCAGGGCCGCCGTCGCGGCGAGCGCGGCAGCAACGGGCAAAGAGCGGCGCTTCACAGTGGACTCCCCGTGAGATGCAGATGCAGTTGAGGGCACTGACGGTATCTGTGGGGCTGCTGGGTTCGCCAGGCGGAACCCGCGGTCGGAGGTGGCCAAGTGGGCTCTCAGTGGCACAAATGGGGTGCCCTCGATGTCCTGAACGCAGCCGCTGGAGAGTGACGTCGGTCTCGGAGAGCAGTCGGCGGAGGCGGCGGTTCTCGGGGTGCCGCCGACCCACCCCTTCGCGGAAGCTATCGCGAGCCCGTCCCCGCCTCGCTGCAGCGACGACCCGCCGCCATCGCCGTGGCCGCGCGACCGCTACGGGACATGGACCCGCTCCTTCACCCGTTCGATCAGGCGGCGGACACCGTCGGGTACGGCGGTGAGGAGGTCGTCGGCCTCCTCGTACGGCACGCGTGCCTCGGAGCCGGGCAGGGTGAGCATGCGGGTGCGGAGGGTGGACGGGGCCGCGATCGCCGTGTCGAGGCACAGGCCGCAGAGGTGGAGCATGCGTCGGGCCCGGGTGTCGGCGGAGACGCGGACGTGGTGGCGGTTGACCGCGGGGCCGTGCAGCGGGTTGACCGCGCAGCAGCGGTTGTACCCCTTGCCCTCCAGCGCGGCCCTGCCGGAGCGGGCCAGCACCACGACCGCGAGCAGGGTGGCGGCGTCCGCGTCCGCGATACGGCCGGGGTCGCCGTCCAGTAGCAGCGTCGCCGCGTCGAGACAGTCGCCGGGGCGGGGGTCGGACCGGGGTGGGGCGTCCTCGAAGCCCCTGGTCAGAGCGCGGAGTTCGGTCTTCGCCACAGTCCGCAGGTACGACATCGACGGCTCCGTCGGCGACACCTCCGGGAGGCTGTCCGTCGCCAGGGGCTCGGGGCGCCGGCGCCGGATCACCCTGCGGACGATGCCGATGACGGCCGCCACCAGGCCGAACACGGCGCCCCCCGCCAGGGCGCCCATGAACAGGCCTGGCTCGAAGTCGTCGGCGCCGTAGAGGGTGGGCAGGTCGTCCTCGGTGACCGGGTTGGTGACCGGGTAGGGGTCGCCGATGCTGTCCGGGTCCTCCGTGCGGGGGGCCTTGTCGAGGTGGTTCATCAGGGCGTCGAGCCGTTCGCCGAGGCGATGGTCGTCGGCCTCCCGCGCCTTGTCGTCGACGAGGGCGATGGAGTCGGGGAGCTCGAAGGCGAGGTCCAGGCTGTCCAGTCGCAGGCCGTGGTTGAAGACCTCGATGTCGCCGTAGAGCGGGTCGGCGACCACGTACAGCCCGTCCTCGCCGAGCTTGTCGTGGAGCGAGTCCGCGAACATCTCCCCGTCGCCCTCGGACTCGTCCTCCGGCAGTTGGGGGACTACGGACACGAAGACCGGGCCGCCGCCCTCGGATCGCTCGAACTTCTCGATACGACCGTGGAGCCGCGTGAGTTGGGCGGCGTCGAGGACCCGCGGGCTCTCCGGGTCGGTGTACACCGGAGCCTGCGCGAGACCCTCCACGACGCGGTCGAGGCGGGCGTTCAGGTCGATCGCGCGGGGGCGGGGGGAGGCACTGGACCTCGTCTGGTCGAAGACGAGGGGGGCCGTCACGACGATGACGCCGGCGGTCGCGAGGGCGGCGGCGGGAGCCACCCACCAGCGCCCGGTCCGCTTACGGCGCCGCAACCGTCGTACGTACGGAACCAGCAGCACGATCAGCAGCGGTGCGCCGGTGATGAGCATCCCCGTGAGGAAGGACTGGTTCTCGCGGTCGGACGGGCCGAGGTACATCGGGGCCGGCTCGCCGTCCTCGTACTTCGCGCGCGCCGACTCCGCCCGCGCGGCCGCCTTCTCGGCGCCCTGGGTGACGACCTCGGCGAACAGCTCGAGCTCGCGCAGGGGGCCCGCGTCGTAGGGCAGTTCGTAGAGGGTCACGGCGAGTGCGTCGTCGACCGGTACGGAGACGCCGTAGGCCATCGCGGACGCCACCGACGACTCGTCGAGGATCACGTACAGCCCGTCCCGCCCGAGCCGGTCGTGCACGGCGCCGAGCAGCCCGTCGTCGTACGCGGCGCCGCTGGGCAGCACGAGGACGTACGTCGGTACGCCCGTGCCCTTCGCCACCCGGGCGAAGTCCCGCGTCATCGACTTCGGGACCTCGCGGGGGAGTTGGTCGCTGACGTAGACCGGGTTCTCGCGGAGGCGGTCGGCGAGGTAGCTCGCCTGGGTGTCCGCCGCGCGTGCGGGAGTGGCTGTGACGAACCCCGCGAACAGTGCTGCCAGGGTGCTCAGAACGAGCAACGTCCCTATTCGAGAGCTGAGTTCGCGCACGCCCATCCTGCTCACTGTCGCCTCCCCCGTGCCCGGCAGCAATTCACCGCGGCACTCTACTCAGGCCCTTCGCTGCTGCGAAACCGCGACGGTCTTGTGAGGGCGGGCCCCCGGCCGCTTCCCGCTCTCGTGAGTGAATCGTGCAGGGTGCATGGGGGAGGTGTGAGGGGAGCGCTCCGGGGCGGGCCCTGCTCCGCTGACACGCAGAACGGCGCAGCTCAAAGCATGAGGACAACTGGGGCACGTGGGCTTCCCGTTGCGGACGGGTAACAGTACGGTCCCCGCTCCGCACGGGGCCGGACGCGCCTTGAGGGGCTTATGGGCGGCTGGTACGGTGCGATGGCTTGACACTCGCCCAGCCGCTGGTTATCCGCGCAGGAACGGGTGAAGTGTCCGGATTCGAAGAGTATTTGGCAGACATTTTCTTGGGTGTACGGGGAGCGGTTGCGTGAAGATCCAAGAGCGTACGGGGGCGGGCGCGGGACGTTCCGCCGCTCCGGCTCAGCCTGCGGTCGGTGACCGGCTTCCCACCCCTCCTCGCGAGCGCAAACCCGCGCTGGCCGCGCTGGCGGTGCTGCTCATCCTGGTGGGTGCCCTCGGGGCGACCATGCTCGTGCTCCAGGCCGGGGACCGGGTCGAGGTCGTCAAGGTGACCAAGGAGATCCCGGCCGGCGGTTCCGTCACCGACGACAGCGTGACCTCCGTCATGGTCGCCGAGGACGACAGCATCCACTACGTCAAGTGGAACCAGCTGGAGGGCCTGAAGAAGCTCAAGGCCGTCAACACCATCCCGGCCGGAGCCGTCGCCGTCGGTGAGATGTTCGGCGAGGAGGCGGGGCCCGCCCAGGGCAAGGCCACCGTCGGCCTCTCCCTCAAGGCCGGCCAGTACCCGACCGGGCTGAAGGTGGGCGACGTCGTCGCCGCCTACCGCGTCGGCGCCACCGGTTCGAACTCCAACTCCGACGACGCCGACACCGGCGGCGGTGCCACCGCCGGAGGCAGCGGCGTCATCGTCGACCAGGCGACCATCTCCTCCGTGCCCGGCGACAAGGGCGAGGACCTCGTCGGCAGCACCAACTACACGATCACCGTGACCGTCGACACCGACGAAGCCGCCCCCCTCGCCCAGGCCGCGTCCAACGGCGAAGTGGCCGTCGTGCGCGTCCCCGGCAGCAACTAGAAGGCGGCACACACCCCATGGCGCTCATCGCTCTCGCCGCCGACAAGGGTTCCCCCGGCGTCACCACCGCGGCCGTCGCCCTCTCGGCGGTCTGGCCGCGTCGCGTCCTGCTCGCCGAGACCGACCCGGCGGGCGGGGACCTGGTGTACCGCAGTGCCGCCGCGCACGGCGGACCGCTCAACCCGAACACCGGCATGCTCTCCATAGCCGCCACCGCGCGACGCGGCCTCGTGCCCGATCAACTCTGGGACCACGTGCAGCCGTTGAGTGGCGGGCTCGAGGTCCTCGTGGGACTCGGCATCGCCGAGCAGGCCGCCGGACTCGCCGGGCTCTGGCCCACCCTCGGCCACGCCTTCTCCGCCCTCGCCGACTCCCCGAACGCGCCCGCCGACGTCATCGCCGACTGCGGCCGGATCAGCGGCGACACCCCGGCCGTGGAACTGTTCCCGCATGCCGCGCTCGTCCTGCTGATCAGCCGTACCGAACCCGAGGCCATCGCGCGCGTCCGGGACCGTGCCGCCGCCCTGTCCACCAAGCTGCACGGAGGACCGCGCGGAGCCGCCGGCCTCGCCACCCCGCTGATCGGCGTAGTGCTCATCGCCGACCCGGGCGACGCCGGGAAGATCGCGGGCCAGGTCAACGACATGCTCGTGCACGCCCAGACCGGCGCCCGCGTGGTCGGCACCATCGCCGACGACCCCACCGGCGCCGACCAGCTGGCCGGCCGTAAGCGGGGACGGCTCGACAAGTCGCTGCTGATCCGCTCGGCCCGCAAGGTCGCCGCCGACATCTACCAGCAGTACGGGGCGGCGTGGGCGCACCAGGCCCAGATGAACGGCCAGGCCGCCCGATGACGGCTGTCGACCATCAGCTGGTCAAGCGGTTCCGGCAGGAGGCCGGCGACCGGATCGCCGAGCAGCGCCGCCTGGACCAGGTCAGCGGTGTCACCCCGATGTCCAACGAGGACGAGCGGCAGTACGCCCGTGCCGTCATCGCGCAGATATTGGAGGAGTACGCCCGGACCGAGATCAACGCCGGTCGTACTCCGCTCGACGCGGAGACCGAGGAGCAGTACGCGGCCGCCGTGCACGCCGCGCTCTTCGGGGTGGGGCGGCTTCAGCCGCTTCTCGACAATCCCGAGGTCGAGAACATCGACATCAACGGGTGCGATCAGGTCTTCGTCGGGTACAGCGACGGTCGGGAGGTGAAGGGGGATCCGGTCGCGGAGACCGACGAGGAGCTCATCGAGCTCATTCAGGTGCTCGGTGCCTATTCGGGTCTTTCGTCCCGTCCCTTCGACTCCGCCAACCCCCAGCTCGACCTGCGGCTGCCCGACGGCTCGCGGCTGTCCGCCGTCATGGACGTCGCCCGGCGCCCCGCTCTCTCCATCCGTCGCGCGCGCATGGGCAAGGTGTTCATCTCCGACCTCGTCGGCAACGGCACGCTGACCCCCGAGGTCGGCCACTTCCTCGCCTGCGCGGTCCGGGCCCGCAAGAACATCATGATCGCGGGCGCCACCAACGCCGGTAAGACCACGCTGCTGAGGGCCCTCGCCAACGAGATCCCCGGACACGAGCGGCTCATCACCGTCGAGCGCGCCCTGGAGCTGGGGCTCGACACCTTCCCCGAACTCCACCCCAACGTGGTGGCGTTCGAGGAGCGGCTGCCCAACTCCGAAGGTCAGGGCGCCATCACCATGGCCGAGCTGGTGCGGCGGTCCCTCCGTATGAACCCCTCCCGCGTCATCGTCGGTGAGGTCCTCGGCGACGAGATCGTGACCATGCTGAACGCGATGTCGCAGGGCAACGACGGCTCGCTGTCCACGATTCACGCCAACAGCTCCAGCGAGGTCTTCAACCGTATTTCGACCTACGCGCTCCAGGCGACCGAACGGCTGCCCATCGAGGCCAGCCAGATGCTGATCGCTGGCGCGGTGAACTTCGTCGTCTTCATTCAGCGGCGCAACGACTTCCAGAGCGGCGGTCGCCTCCAGCGCATGGTGACCTCCGTCCGCGAGGTCAACGGCGTCGACGGCCGCGTGCTGTCCAGCGAGGTGTTCGCGGAGACGCCCGACGGCCGGGTCGTGCCGCACGCGCCGCTCGCCTGTCTGGACGACCTGATGGCGCACGGCTACCGGCCCGCCGGAACATGGGGGTGAGCACACGATGAGCGGAGAACTCGGTTCTCTCGGCGGTCTGTTCTCCACGACCGTCCTGTACGCGCTCGCCTGCGGTGTCGCCGTCGGGGGCGGGCTCGCGCTGCTCCTGATCGCCGTACGAGGGCTGCCAGCCAAGCCCGAGCACGAGAAGCAGAAGGCCAGCGAGCGGGCGAACGAGTTGATCCGGTTCGCCGGTCAGCGCGGGTCGCTCGCCGCCGTCGTGGGACTGGCCGTGCTGCTGCTCACCCGGTGGGCCGTGCTCGGCATCGCGGCGGGCATCCTCGTCTTCTTCTGGGACCGGCTCTTCGGCGGTGCCGCCGAGGAGCGGGCCGCCATGAAGCGGGTCGAGGCGCTGGCCTCCTGGACGGAGTCGCTGCGGGACACGATCGCGGGCGCGGTCGGTCTGGAGCAGGCGATCCCGGCGTCCGCCCGGGCCGCGGCCCCGGTGCTGCGGCCGCATCTGGACGCGCTCGTCGACCGGTTGCGGGCGCGCACCCCGCTGCCCGACGCGCTGCAGCAGCTCGCCGACGAGATCGACGACGCGTCCGCCGACATCATCGTCGCCGCGCTCATCCTCAACGCGCGGCTGCGCGGCCCCGGTCTGCGGCAGGTGCTCGGCGCGCTCGCCAAGTCCGCCCGCGAGGAGGTCGACATGCGGCAGCGCGTGATGGCCCAACGGGCCTCCACCCGGCGGTCGGTGCAGATCGTCGTCGCGGTGTCGGTCGCCTTCGTCCTCGGACTGTCCATCTTCAACCGGGAGTTCGTCGAGCCGTACGGCGACCCGGTCGGTCAGCTCGTCCTCGCCTGCGTCTGCGGGCTGTTCGCGCTGGGCTTCCTGTGGCTGCGGAAGCTGTCGACCATCGAGACGCCCGAACGGTTCCTCGTCCGGGACGAGTCGTCGGTGCAGTTCGTGCGGCCCCGCACGCCCACGGCGACCCAGGGACCGCTCTACACGGACGAGGGGGCACGACGATGAGTGAAGTGACGATGCCGATCGTCGTCGGCGCGGTCTTCGGACTGGGCGTCTACGCCCTCGTCCGCGCGCTGATGCCGACCAAGCGCAGCGCCGTCGCGCAGGTCGCGCGGATCGACGCGATGCGGGCCCGGGGAGCGGCGTACGAGTCGGCGCGGACCACGCAGGACACGGGCCGCTTCGCCTCCCTGCGCGCGGAGGTCGGCCAGCGGGTCGCCGAGTTCTATCTGCAGCAGGGCTGGGAACAGCGCTCGCTGCGGGCGGACCTCGCGGTACTGGAGCGCAGCTGGGAGAAGTTCCTGGCGACGAAGGTGCTGCTCGGGGTGGCGGGCCTGTTCTTCGGCCCGTTCCTGTTCGCCGTGGTGTGGACGATGAGCCTGAGCAGCAGCCCGATCGTCCCGGTCTGGCTGGCCCTGCTCTTCGCGGCCCTGTTCTTCTTCCTCCCCGACGTGGAGGTACGGCGGGACGCGGCCGAGAAGCGGCGCGACCTGCGGCGGGTCATCGGGGCGTACCTGGACCTGGTGTCGATGAGCCTGGCGGGCGGCCGCGGTCTCCCCGAGGCCCTGATGGCGGCGGCGGAGATCTCGGACGGCTGGGCCAACCAGCGCATCCGCAGTGCCCTCGCCGACGCCCGGATCACCGGCATCAGCCAGTGGCAGGCGCTGGGCTCGCTCGGTGAGGAGCTGGGAGTGGAGGAGCTGAAGGACCTCTCCGCCTCGTTGGCCCTGGTCGCCGACGACGGCGCCAAGGTCCGGGAGTCCCTCGCCTCCCGCGCCGAGACCATGCGGCACCGCGAACTCGCCGAGATCGAGGGCAGCGCGGGCGAGAAGTCCCAGTCGATGCTCGTGGCGCAGCTGCTGCTGTGCGCCGGCTTCCTGGTGTTCCTGATCTATCCGGCCGCAATGCGTGTGTTCCAGGTCTGACGCCGGCCAACCCTCTGAAAGGACAACTGATCATGACCGAACGGAACTTCCGCACCGGGATCCCGGCGGTTGACTTCCTCGTCACCTTCCTCCAGGGCCGGGTGCAGCGCGCCCGGTCCGGCGAACTCGACCGCGGTGCCTCGGCCGTGGAGTGGGTCATCATCTCCGCGGTCGTCGTGGCGATCGTCGGTGTGGTCGCCGCGATCATCAACCGCGCGCTGGAGGGTGGCGCCGAGAAGGTGGAGAACTGCATCAACGGGGCCAACCAGAGCGGCACCTGCTGATCACGGTCACGGTGACGGGGGTGCAGCGACGTATGCGGGCTTGGGTACGCCGGCGGCGGGAGGAAGTCTCGGCGCGCGGCGACTCCGGCATGACCGCGATCGAGTTCGTGCTGCTGACCCCGGTGCTGTTCTTCATGATCTTCGCCACCGTGCAGTTCGCGCTGTACTTCTTCGCCGATCACGTCGCCCAGGCGGCCGCCCAGGCCGGCGCCCGCAAGGCCCGCGCCACGGCGGACGCCGAGCCGGGCGGCTGGCGCGGCGAGGCCCGTACGGTCGTCGACAGCTACATCGAGCAGCTGGGACCGGCGCTGGTGCTCTCGCCGGACGTACGGATGCTCCAGCCGGAGCAGAACACGGTGGGCGTGGAGATCACGGCGAAGGTGCCGTCGGTGTTTCCGGGGCTGGACTTCACGGTGCACGCGCAGTCGGCGGGGCCGGTGGAGCGGTTCGTGCCGGAGGGGGAGAACTGATGGGTCGTGTGCGCGACGACGACCGCGGTCTGTCCACCGTGGAAGTGGTCATCCTCGCCCCGGTGATGATGCTGTTCATCCTCGTCCTGGTGGCCTTCGGGCAGCTCGTGGACGGCCGGGGCGCCCTGGACGGCGCCGCGCGTGACGCGGCCCGGGCCGGCTCCATCCAGAAGGACCACGCCACGGCGATGGCCGAGGCGCGGAAGGCGGCCCAGGCGAACCTGGCGGACGTGTGCGCGGGGCCCGTGACGGTGACGCAGACCAGCGTCGGCTTCGACCCCGAGGTGGACCCGCTGTTCTCGGTGCAGGTCAGCTGCCGCGTCCGGGGTCTCGCGACGCTGGGTCTGGACATAGACCCCACGATGGACGCGTCCTTCAGCTCACCGCTGGACCCGTTCAGGAGGTCGGCGTGAGGCAGTGGCTGGCG
The DNA here is from genome assembly GCF_053587635.1 of Streptomyces sp. NPDC003635. Lineage (NCBI taxonomy): Bacteria > Bacillati > Actinomycetota > Actinomycetes > Kitasatosporales > Streptomycetaceae > Streptomyces > Streptomyces sp. NPDC003635. The sequence goes on from NZ_JBSFOK010000031.1 coordinate 103,240, forward strand.
GACCGCCGGAGCCGTATGGACGACCGGGGTTCGGGTGCGGGCGCGGTGATCATCTTCGCGCTGGTGTTCCTGTCGCTGTCGGCGTTCGTGATCGACGGCGGCCTGTCCATCTCCAAGCGCGAGCGGGCGGCCGACATCGCGGAACAGGCGGCCCGTTACGCGGCCCAGGACATCGACCGCGAGGCCCTCTACGACAACGAGGGCGGCCCGGCGCCGATCAACTTCCAGAACTGCGACGCGCGGGTGAAGGAGTTCGCCACCGAGATGGACATGACCGGCGCGGACATCGCGGCGACGCGCTGCACGGTGGCGACCGTCGACCAGGTGCAGGTCGAGGTCCAGCTGACGTACTCCCCGGTCTTCACCGGCATGTTCTACGGCGGCGACGTCATCGTGCGCGGCCAGGCGGTGGCGGAGAACGAGGTGGGCTGAGCGGCCCGGCTCCGGTCGTCGGACCGGGGCTCACGCCTTGCCGCCGTCCCCCTTCTTGGGCCGGGTGTCCTGGACCTTCATCGAGTCGTTGACCTGCTTGGCCAGCTCGTCGTCGAGCTTCTTGAACTCGCGGACCACCGCGTCGGACATACCGGCGAGGGCGTCGAGCTGCTGGCCGATGTCCTCGCGGCCGTCCTCCCAGTTGGACTCGAAGTCGCCGAGGGCGTCGTTGACGGTGCCGTCACCGATGTCGTCCGCGTAGGACTCGAACATCTTCTTGGTGTGGTTCATCCGCGTCTTGATGGACCGCAGCCGTCGGCCGTAGTCCTCCAGCTCGGTCAGCGGCAGCGAGAGGTCGCTCTTGCCCTTGCCCATGGTGTTGGTCCCCCGACTGTGACTCGTAGGCTGATCGGCACGGTACATCGAACGGAAGGTCGACGTCATGGCCCGCTACATGGAGGCGCTCACCATCGAGCGCGGGGGTTTCCGGATCAAGGTCCCGGAATCGTGGTGGGAGTTCGACGTCCGCCCGGAGTCCCGGGACGACTCGATCCGGCGGATGGTGAACGAGCGGCTGGAGGGCAGGCCGGAGCTGGCGAAGTACCGGGACGTGTACACGGACTTCCTGCGCAAGGCGGCCGCCGACGCCTGGAAGTCGGGCGCCATGTACTGCGGTTGCATGGCGGACGGCTTCGGCGGCGACACCCCGATCACCGGCTCGGTCACGGTCTCCCTGGTCGGCGGCAGCACCAGGTCCGGGGAGCCGCTGTCGACGGACCCCGCGGTCATGGCGAGCACGCTCGCGGTCAAGGAAGCCAGGAAGGAGGGCGACTCCTGGCGCAAGGTGACCACGGTCGACATCCCGGGCGTGGGCCCGGCGGCCCGGACGTACGGCATCGAGGACATCCCGATCCCCGACGATGCGCTCAAGCGCACGATCCGGGCGGTCCTGATGCAGACCTTCATCCCGGTCCCCGGCCAGGAGGGCAAGGTCGCCCTGGTGGCGGGCAGCAGCCAGGTCCTGGACCTCGCGGACTCGTTCTTCGACATCTTCGACGCGATCACGTCGACATTCCGCTTCGCGGAGTGAGCGACGGGAGGGAAGTCTTCGCAACGATGAGCGCATGGGGTGCCCTCTTCGTCCCGGAGGGCTCGGCGGAGGCCCAGCGCCGACTGTCGGAGCTGGAAGCGGCGGGAGGCCGTGTCCGGCGCGTCGACGCCCGCTGCCTGATGACCGAGCAAGGCGTGTACGACACGTTCGCCGGCGTTTTCCGCTTCCCCGGATACTTCGGCGGGAACTGGGACGCGATGGTGGACTGCCTGGACGATCTGTGCGGCGAGGTCACTGGTGGCGTCGGCGTCGCGGGGGTGATCCGGGGCGCCGATCGCCTGCTGCAGGTGCCGCACTTCGCTCTGTTGGTGCCGGTGCTCTGCCAGTGCGCGGATCGCGCGACTTCGGCGGTGGACCTGGATGGTTGTCCGCTCGACCGGGCCGCGATCGAGCAGTTCTTCGTCTTCGAGTTCGAGGCCTTCGACGCGGAACGCGTCGCGTTGTCCGCACGCCATCCAGATCTGACGGTCACCCACCGGGAGGGGTGTGTGACCGCCGCGCTGGATCCCGTGGTGTGGCGCTGACTTCGTCCTCCGGCGCGTCAAGCGGAACTTCACCTCGAACGCCCGTGCCTTGTATGTTCACTTGTGCATACGGGTGTTGGTGATGTGCACGTGGCGGGGGTTGCGGTATGGCGGGGCATCGGCCTACGGATTGGCATGTGCTGGACCTGGAGAAGGATCCGGTGCCGGGGGATCCGCAGCAGGTGCGGTTGCTGGCGAAGTCGTTGCACGACTTCGCGGA
>NZ_JBSFOK010000032.1:0-103643 GCF_053587635.1 Streptomyces sp. NPDC003635
AAGTCCCGTCCGGGGGGGCCCGGACACGGCTCCCCGGCACCACGGCTTTCTCGATGTTCACCGGGATTCCCTCGACGTCCCCGAAACTCCTGCCGCGCGCTCCCCGGATCTCATATGAGGATGAGCGCCCGGGGTTTCCGCTCCGGTACCAGGTCGTTAGGCACGGCGGCAGAATTTCCTGTGGTGACTGTGAGTTGCCGAAGAGAGGAACACGATGAAGTCCCTGAAGGCCGCCGCTGTCGTTGCCGGTTCCCTGGTCGTCGCCGGGGCCGCCGCGCCCGCGTTCGCCCACAGCCCCGCCGACCTCACGCCGACCAGCCTCAACGGCGCGGTGAACACCCTCACCAGCGGCCGTCTGACGGCCGCCGACGCGATGCCGCTGCAGCACCAGTCGGAAGCCCTCGACACCGAGAACAGGGACTCCGTGCTCCACACCGTGAAGGGCGCCACCACCGCGCTGAACCAGGGCGGCGGACTGCTCGGCGGACTTCCACTTCAGCACTGAATTCTCCATTTCCGCGCCGTGCGGGCCGATTCCGTTTCCGTGCGGAATCGGCCCTCGGCCTTTCCGCCGTCGCTGTTCGAGGTGTGCGTAACTCGTTCGTGTGGACCGGCCGTTGGTCGTCGCCCGGTCGGGTGAGAAGGGCCCCGGCGCCCTTCCGGGGCGTCGATAAGGTCGCGCGGTGACCTCAACCTCAAGCGAAAACCGCGCCTTCAGCGCCGCCGACCTCGGCACGCTCGTCGTGATGGCCTGGAGCGGCGAGGCCCCCGGCGGCGACATGCCCTATCTGCTCGCCTACACCCTCGGTGACGGCGCCGCGGGGCCGGAGGGCTCGACCAACGCCGTGGAAGCGCTGCTGGAGAACAACGGACTGCCGGTCGGCGGTGACCTCGTCGACGGCAACGCCCGCCCCACCATCCCGGTCAGCCTGCTCGTCGAGTCCGGGCGGGCCGTCGTCAGCATGACCGGCTTCAACGCCACCTGCACCCCGCCGCCGGAGTGGCTGGAGGCGGTGGCCGAACGCGGCTTCGCCTACTTCGTGTTCACCTCCCGCCCCTGGCCCGAGGCCGAGCCCGGCAAGCCGATCCAGCCGGAGGCCCTGGCCGAGTTCGCCGGCGCCGACGAGACCCTGAACGCCGCCGCGCACGTCGTGCTGCCGGCCCGGAGCCTGCGCGGCTGATGGCCACCACCGCGGGACGGTCCGCGCGGACCGTGGGCGCGGGGCGGGGGTTCGCCCTGTTGCTGGTGCTCACCGGCGCCGCCGGACTGCTGGCCTCCTGGGTCATCACCCTCGACAAGTTCAAGCTGCTGGAGGACCCGGACTTCACCCCGGGCTGCAGTCTGAACCCGGTGGTGTCCTGCGGCAGTGTGATGGAGAGCGACCAGGCCGAGGCCTTCGGCTTCCCCAACCCGATGCTGGGCCTGGTCGCCTACGGCATCGTCATCTGTGTCGGTGTCAGCCTCTGGGCCGGTGCCGCCTTCCCGCGCTGGTACTGGCTCACCTTCGAGGCGGGTTGTCTGTTCGGCGTCGGGTTCGTGTCGTGGCTGCAGTTCGAGTCGCTGTACCGGATCAACGCCCTGTGCCTGTGGTGCTGTCTGGCGTGGATCGCCACGATCATCCTCTTCTGGTACGTCACTTCGCTCGTCGTGCGCCGCGAACTCCTGCCCGCCCCCGGCTGGTTGGTCTCGTTCTTCGGCGAGTTCACCTGGGTGCTCGCGGTGCTGCACCTCGGCATCGTCGGGATGCTGATCCTGACCCGCTGGTGGGACTTCTGGACGAGCTGATCGACGTACTACTGCGGCAGTCGGGGGAATCTTGCGCTGGTCGTGAGTGCGGAGTCGTTGTGCGGTACGGACGTCGAACCACCGAACCCTGGAAGGGACCGTAGCTGAGATGAAGTCGACCACCCGAGGAACCCTTGCCGCCGTCGTCACGGGCGTCGCGGCCGCGGTGGCAGCCGCCGCCCCCGCCGCCGCGGTCGGCACGGTCCCGGTCCCGGTGCCGCTGGACGGCGTCGAGAAGTCCCTCAACATCGAGCTGCCGAAGATCGGCGGCGAGGTGCCGGTGCCGATGCCGGGTGCCCCCGACGGCCCCCGGTACGTCGAGGGGCGGCTCATCCCCGAGCGCGTCGTCCCGCAACTGCCGGTCACCGGCGGGCTCCCCGGCGTCGGCCTGCGCGCCCCGCTGCCGCACCTCCTCGGCGACGACTTCGACCACGTCGGTGTCCACGCCCCGGCCTCCGACCTGCGCACCCTGGCGCCGGGCCTCACCGTGGACGCCCCGCTCACCCCGCCGAACCCGGACAACTTCGGCCTGCCGGAGCTCAAGCTGCCGCAGGCGGGGCTGCTCGCGCCGGTGCTGCAGACCGCGTCGGCGGCGGACCTGGCGATGGGACCGGGCCTGTAGGTCCAGTCGGCAGGTCCTGCCGGCCGCGGCTCCTGGTTCGTGGCTCCGGGGTCGCAGCCCTCGGTTGTCGCCGAGCCTTCGTCAGGGCCCGGGGCGCGTGTCGCGTCGGCCGGGCCCTTCGGCTGTCCGGGGCACGGACGGTGACCGGGGCGCCCCTCGGGGGGTTACCGCTACGACAAACCAACCGGATGAGGAGCACACGATGGTGGTCGGCGTCGGTGGAGTGGCCGTGGGGGCGGAACCCGTAGCGCAGGGCAAGGCGAGACCCGTGCGGGGCGGCAGACGGGACGTGCTGCGCGGCTTGTTCGCCGCGGCCGGCGCGCTGGCCCTGGCGCCGGTCGTCGCCGCCTCCCGGCCGGCGGCCCAGGACCGGGGCGCGGACCGGGCGTCGGGCCGGGACAACCCCGGCGAGATCGCCTTCGACGAGACCTACCGCGGCCGCCAGATCCGCGGCATCTACACCTCGGCCGGTGGCACCTTCGGCGCCGACGAGTGGCACGTCACCGTCGACGGCGTACGGCTGCACCTGATGCGGCGGGCCGACGGCACCTGGCTGAGCATGGTCGACCACTACCGCTCATACGACACACCGCTGGAGGCGGCCCGGGCGGCCGTCGACGAACTCGGGCCGGGGGAGCGGCTGCGCGACTGGAAGAAGAGGACCGGGGAACATCATGGCGTACACGCGTAAGGACGTCAGCACGCTCACCCGTGCCGAGCGGCGGCGACTGGTGAACGCGCTGCTGGAGCTCAAACGGCGGGGCGAGTACGACGAGTTCGTGCGCACGCACATCGACTACTACGTCTCCGACGGCGAGGACGGACTGCGTACGGCCCACATGGCGCCCTCCTTCCTGCCCTGGCACCGGCAGTTCCTGCTGGAGCTGGAGCGGGCGCTGCGCCGGGTGGACTCCTCGGTGACCCTGCCGTACTGGGACTGGACGAAGGACCGTACGGCCGGGGCCGCGCCCTGGACCTCCGACCTGCTCGGGGGCAACGGGCGGCGCACGGACCGGCAGGTGATGACCGGCCCCTTCGCCTACGCCCAGGGCAACTGGACGATCAGGGAAAGCGTGACGGACGGCCGGTTCCTCACCCGGGACCTCGGCCGGGCCCGTGATCCGATCGCGCTGCCGACGAAGCGCGACCTGGAGTGGGCGATGGCGGATCCCGTCTATGACGCGCGGCCGTGGAACTCGACCGTCCGCAAGGGCTTCCGCAACAAGCTGGAGGGGTGGGGCGAGGGGCGCGGCCCGGTGGCCTGGCGCAACCACAACCGGGTGCACCGCTGGGTGGGCGGTGACATGGTCGGCGGTGCCTCGGTCAACGACCCGGTGTTCTGGATGCACCACGCCTTCATCGACCTGTGCTGGACGCGCTGGCAGCGGCGGCACCGCACGCACCGTTATCTGCCGGCCACGCCCCCGGCGATCGGGGACGAGCAGCGGGGGCGGGTCGTCGCGCGGCACGAGAAGCTGCCGCCGTGGAATGTGACGCCGGACCAGTTGGAGGACGTGAGCCGGATCTACCGGTACGCGTGAGGTGCGGCGGGTGTGAGGTGAGCCAGGTGTTGGGTGAGCCGGGTGTGAGGTGAGCCGGCAAGGGGAGAGCCCCGGCGCTCGAGGTGCCGGGGCTCTCTTCCGTACGGGGAGGTACGGGCGGGGCTTCAGTCGCCGTAGCCGCTGTTGCCGTGGCCCTTGCCGTGTCCGTGGCCGTAGCCGCCGTGCTTGTCCTTGTCGTCACCGTTGTTGACGCAGGTGTTGCCGAAGGCGGGGTTCAGCAGACCGATCACGTCGACGGTGTTCCCGCACAGGTTGATCGGGATGTTGACGGGAACCTGGATGACATTGCCCGACGCGACGCCGGGCGAGTGCTCGGCCTTGCCGTGGGCGCCCGCGTCCGCCAGGGCCATTCCGGCCCCGCCGATCACCATGGCACCGGTGCCGACGGCGACAGCGGCTGTCTTCGCGATGCGCGACATCACGTTCTCCTTCTGAATCGGTGAGCTCGGCGGCAGGGTGCGCCGCCGCACTCCCCGTTCAACGCCGGTGATCGCGGGTGGTCACGCCGATCGTGCCGGGATCACCCCCGGCGTAACCCGTGCGGCGGTGTCAGGGCAGCCGCCGTACGGGCGAGCCCGCGAGGTAGGCCCTGATGTTCTCCACGGCCTGGCCGTAGTACGTGCGGTAGTTGGCCTCGGAGACATAGCCGAGGTGAGGGGTGGCCAGCAGGCGTGGGGCCGTGCGCATCGGGTGGTCGGCGGGGAGCGGCTCGGTGTCGAAGACGTCCACGGCGGCGCCCGCGATCCGGCCCGCGTGCAGGGCGGCGAGCAGGGCGTCCTGGTCGACGATGGCCGCGCGGGAGGTGTTGACCAGATACGCCGTCGGCTTGAGGAGGGCGAGTTCGGGGGCTCCGAGCAGGCCGCGGGTGCGGTCGCCGAGGGCGAGGTGGACGGAGACGAAGTCGCTGTCGGCGAGGAGGTCCTCCTTGCTGCCGGCGAGTTCGACCCCGACTTCGTCCGTGCGCTCCTTGGTGAGGTTCTGGCTCCAGGCGCTGACGCGCATGCCGAAGGCGAGGCCGACCTGCGCGACCCGGCCGCCGATCTTGCCGAGCCCGAGCAGACCGAGCCGGCGGCCGTGCAGATCGGCGCCCACGGTGGACTGCCAGGGCCCGTTCGCACGCAGGGAGTTGCTCTCGGTCACGACACCCCGGGCCAGGCCCAGCAGCAGTGCCCAGGTCAGCTCCACGGGCGGGGTCGAGGAACTGGCCGTACCGCAGACGGTGACGCCGTGAGCCTCGGCGGCGGCGTAGTCGATGACGCTGTTGCGCATGCCGGAGGCGACCAGCAGCCGCAGCCGGGGCAGCCGGGCGAACAGGGAGGCCGGGAAGGGGACGCGCTCGCGCAGGGTGACCACGATGTCGAACTCGGCGAGCGCGGCGGCCAGGGCGTCCTCGTCGGCGAAGTGGAAGCCGAAGGAGACCACTTCGACGTCCTCGGCGATCGGCGCCCAGCCCACGAGCCCGGTGGCGACCTGCTGAAAGTCATCGAGCACGGCACAGCGCAGCGGCACAGCGAGGTCCTTTCGGCGGGGCGGGATCCCCGACTCTACGCCGAACCCGACCGCCCAGCCCCCTGAACAGCGCAAACGCCCTCCCGAGGGAGAGCGGAGACGGGGCGCGTCCGGCAGGACTCGAACGCGCGGCCAAGGGCGTAGACGTCGCCTTGCGGATACCACCCTCGCCTGACCTGGAGCCCTTCCCTGATGGAGCTCTGGGCCGGTAGAACATCGACACGTACTCGACAGACGCGGGATGTGGGGCGGACGTGACGGTGTATCTGACCGAAGCCGATCCGAGATGGTCTGCGCATTCCGGTGAAGCGGGCCACCACGACGCTCCGGAGTGGGGACCCGCGGATCTTGAGCGCGCGGCGGCCTTCCTGGCCGAACTCCCCTCCCAGGCGGGACGAGTGTTGGAGTACTTGCTGCGCAATCCCGGCCGGACGATCCACTGCACCGAGTTGGTGGACAAAGTCCTGGGCGGACCGAATGAGGGTGATCCGGCGCGGCGCGTGGCAGGTGTGCTGTCTGGGATGACCAAGGCGCACCACAACAGTGGGCGGCGCTATCCGTTCTACTGGTGGGAGGCGCCCGAGGGGAGTGCGGGCGCGACGTACGCTGTGCGCCCCTCGATGGCAGCGGTGTTCCTGGCGGCCCGTCTCGGCCACGGGCAGGCAGCGCACTACCAGTTGCCGTAGCGCGCGCCCCGCTACGGCTTGAGCACTCCTCCGCGGCGCGGGGCGGTCTCGCTCCCGTTCAGAGGGCGTCGATCCGCCAAGCGATCACACCGGTTGATCCCTCGGCGCCGTCCACGTGGATCCGAACGGGCTTGTCCCCACTGATTCGTTGCTGCACCACTGCCTCATCGCAAGGCACGGAGGTCTCCGTGCCGGCCTTCGAGGGCACGAACTCCAGGTGCGCACTGCCACTGCCCACGCAGACCAGGTTGAGCCGGTAGGTCCGGCCCTTGCTCAACCCGGGCTCGGTGTGGACGCCATCGGTCACACGCTCGACCCCGGATTCGACGAGGGTTCCGCTGTGGACTGAGGCGATGGCCGCTTGGGCCCGACCGGTGAGATCCCTCTCCGACGGCTCGGCCGCTGTGCGGGACGGGCTCGACGCGGGCGGCGTCGGCCGGGAGGCCGAGGTGTCGTCACCGTCGTCGGCTGACGTGCACGACGTGAGCAGCAACGTCGACAGCACCACAGCGCATCCGGCGAGCCCGGACCGTCTCGGGCGTGAACGGATCATGACGGGGCTTCCCAGTACGGCCGTACGTGTTCCGGCTGATCTCACGCGTCTCCCATGATCGGCGGAGGAGTGCCCGGGCTTCCTCGCGCCGGGTGAAACAGGCCCTGACCAGCAAAAAAGCCCTCCCGGAGGAGAGCTGTGAAATGGCGCCCCCGGCAGGACTCGAACCTGCGGCCAAGCGCTTAGAAGGCGCTGGGTGCTACGCGATGGGCACCCACTCTGACCTGCCCGTTCCCTGGGTCGGGCTGGCTTGGCGGACGCTCTTCGACACACATGCGACACGGCCTCGCTGAAGCTCGCTACGGGCGTCGGTAGGCCGACGGATCGACACCGTCCTGAGGGTCCCTGCTGATGCTCACATAGGCGGGATGCTCTGGATCACCCACCTGCATGAGGGCGAAGAGATCAAGGTCATGGTTCGCGAACCGGTGGAGGTACTGAAGGAACAGCTCCAACTCGTCGTCCGACAGCCGTTCGTCGTGTCGCTCGTTGCGCATGCGTGCACGATACGTGCGAGGGTCGCGAGTCTTGCCGTGAGGGCGATCGGCTAACGGTTGATCGGGATTTCGTAGACGATTTCGCAGTGAGCGACGGGCACGACGATGTCCGCTGTCTCGACGGGGCGTCCCTGGTCGCTGTAGTAGGTCCGCCGGATGTGCGTCACGAGTGCGGCCTTCTGGATGCCGAGCAGGGACGCTTCCTCGGCGGTCGCTGTCCGCGGCTCAGGCTGCTCGACGGCATGGCTGACGGTGACGCCGATGGCGGCCATACGGTTCACAACGCCGACACCGGCGTGAGGGCCTCCTTCGGGGAGGACGACGAGTGAACCCGCGGTGAGGTCGTACGGCTCCCAACTTGTCGAGAGCTGAACCGGCTTGCCGTCTGCCAGGAACTCGTACGTCGTCCTGACGCACAGTTCGCCCTCTTCCATCCCCAGCCGAGCGGCGATGTCGGCAGGCGCCGGCACCTTGGCGTCCGTACGGCTCTCCCAATCGCCTTGCTTGCCCACGGCCCTCATGTCCGTCCGGAAGGGCGACTCGTCGGGGTGCTCCCGTGCCGACGACCGTACGACCCGCACCCGCTGACGGGGCTCGGCAACGTAAGTCCCCGATCCGGCACGGCCCTCCAGCACTCCGTGGGAGATCAGCAACTCCTGCGCCCGGCGGACCACGTTCTCGCCCACTCCGCACTCCTGGCCGATCTGAGCACGGGAGGGCAGGCGGTCGCCCGGCTCCCAGACGTGCTCCGCGATCCGGCGCCGGAGTTCGTCGGCGATGCGGAGATAGGGCGGCTGCTCAGGCATATGGAAAATCTAGTCCACTAGCTCTAATCTAGTTAACTAGCTTCACTCAAAGTGATCGCTGGTGACGGAGGCTGTCCTGTGCCCGCTTCGGGAGTTAGCGCGGCGGCCATCGCCGCCCGGCTGTCCGCCCTCGGGCTTCCCACGCGAGTGGAGGAACAGGACCGTCACACGTCGGTCGAAGCGGAGGTGCCGGACGAGCTCTCCGCCGAGTTATGGCGGGCGGTCCTGGACGTGGTGGCTGAGGCCGATCGGTTCGGACTGCTCGCCACCAGCTTGAACGACCGCACCCTTTGGGCGGTCGTACGCAGAACGGTCCCCGCGACGGGCGATGTCGGGGGACCGGGCCATCAGCGATAGGAGCTGATTCAGCGTGCTCAACCGTATCCGCCGCGCCCTCGCCCTCACCAGGGTGCGGACCGCCTCCCGGGGCAGGCACCGCCGCCCGTTAACTTCGCCGCGTCCGGTGTCTCCTGGCGCTGCCTCCCCCGAGCTCTCTGTCCTCTCGCATCTGAATTTGAGCCAGACTTCCTTCCGGGCTGCTGGCGGTTCGCTATTGCCGGGTGAGGAAGTCGCGCTCGTCAGGCCGTACGTGCTGGCCTGGGAGAAGAGCACGCGGGCTCGCACAGTCATCGTCGCGCCCCACATGCCGAATCCCGCGTGGCCTGAGGCCCTCATGGGGGTCTGCTGATGTCCCCCGGCCGAAAGTCGAACGCCACAGACTCGCCGCTCGTCCCCTACCGCTCGGCCGCCTGCCGGATCGGTACGCATCCCACCTGCGCCGAGTCCGATCCGGCGGCTGCACCGACCGACGTGCCGGTGATCTATGAGGCGTGCGACTGCTCGTGCCATTCGACGGCCGGCCTGTCCGCGCCCATGGGGGTGGGCGGGACCGTCGTGATCGCACGGATTCCAAGCGGCGCCCTGGTGGCCAACGTCGAGATCACGGCGGCCACTGTGCAGCGCGGCGACGTCATCCAAGTCGGCGGTCGGGCTTGCCGGGTGAGAGACCTGTTCCAGCTTTCCCGGGGTGCGAAGCAACTGATCTTCGACTCGGGTGAGTTGCTGACGATTCACGCGCGTACCCGGCTCGTCGCCGTGCGGACGCTGAGAAGGCGGTGAGCGTTCTCGTGCCTCAACGTCACCTCGACATCGCCGACGACCTTCGGCAACAGATTACGAACGGCCGTCTTCAGCCGGGCGAAAGGCTGCCGTCGGAAACCGTTTTGGCCGAGCGGCACGCGGTCAGCACGGTCACCCTGCGACAGGCTCTCGCGGTGCTTCAAGGCGAGGGACTCCTGGAGAAAATCCACGGCAAGGGCAACTTCGTGCGCCGCCCACCACGGAGGATCACCTACGTGGGCAGCTGGGGCACCCTGGACCCTTGGACCGCCGCTGAGCCGTCCTTGCGTGTCACGGTTCGCAGCGCCACGGTTCAAGCTGCTGCGGACCTGTCGGCGCTCCTGAGAGTCCCCTCCGGGAGTCCCTTGGCGGAGTTCTCCTGCCTCGGCCTCGAAGGGGAGTCACCGCGCGGGCTGGCCCGCATCTACATGCCGCGAGACCTGGCCCCGGCCGGCGTGCTGGACGACGACTCCGACCGCCGAGAGGCGGCTACACGCTTCGCCATTCTCGGTCCGCCGCCGGCCGCCGTTCGGGAGACGGTGTGCGCTCGCCCTCCGACACCGGAGGAAGCAACGGCTCTCCGTATCGGCTCCATGACAGCCGTACTAGCGATTACCCGCCTCGCGACCGATGCCGCGGGCCGTGTCGTTGAGGCTGCACTACTGGCCTTCCCAGGAGACCGCGTCGACGCCGTCTTCACAGCCCACCACGCGACCCACGAGAGGGAGACTGAGGGATGACAACGCCGAATGGACTGCGGCTACTCCCATGGACGGGTCCTGAGGGCAAGCCCTGCTACCTGAGCACCGACGACCAGGACGGCTACATGTCCCGCTTGGCGGACAACGTCGAAGCGGTCCAGCTCGGAACTGCAACCGACCTGCTGGAGCAGGCGACAGACGCCCTTGCTGACCGGGACGTTGACCCGACGGAAGTGCAGCGGCTGGCGAGAGAACTGCTCGGAGCTCTCCGAGACGTCCTCCGCGTGGTTGCCAGTCGCGGCAATCCTCTGGCAGCGGACGAGCTTCAAGAGCGCTGAGGGACGTACTCGAAGAGTGCACCCCCTTTGACGCCAAATCTTCCGAGGGGGAGGGGAGCCGGGTACTCGCTGCGGCTCGCCTCCCCCTTGGGCATGTAGCTCCCAGGTCAGGCCACTTGGCGTCGATGAGGTGCCGGGCGCTACTGCTGTAGTGCGCCCCGCTACGGCTTGAGTGCTCCTCGGCGGTGCGGGGCCGTTTTACTCCCATTCAAAGGGTGTCGATTTGCCAAGCGATCAAGCCGAAACCTTGGCGGAGATCGTGGCCTTGGCCCTGGTGATCAATGCACCGGCCGAGAACTCACCTTGGCCCGAGATTTCGACATGCGCTGGTCAGTGCCGGGCACGAATCCGGCGCGGTGCTGTGCTCTCGCCGTTCTACAGGACCAGGCTCAGCATAGCTGCGGCAAACAGCAGGCTGACTCCAGCGAGGATGAGGTTGATTCCGAGGCGGAGTCGGCGGAACTTGATCACGACTGATCGGGAGAGGAAAGCGACTCGCTCAGCTCGGAGATCTGCGCGCATGTGGTCGCGTAGCGACTCGGGTTCCAGAGTCGCCCATCGAGACCAGCCTTCGGCTGTCACAGTGCCGATGTGGACTGGTCGGACCGTGATCAGTAGAACTACGACGGCGATCACGAGGCACATCGCGCCAGCCGCGCCGACAGCTAGCACAGTGCTCCCCTGGTGTTTAGAGCCCTGTGTCACCACGAAGCCAAGGCCTACGCTCGTCATCGCCAGCACGATGCTTGCTTTGGCGTCGGCCCGCGCAAGTTCGCTGGTCAGCGTCCTGAGCGCGTCATTCAAGTTGTCGGACGAGTGGTCCGTATCACTGTTCGATCCCTGCGCCATGAGGCCTCCGTCCCTGACACGGAGACGTTGACGGACGGCTACCGGTTCTTCTGAGTCAAGCAGATAGTGGACGCGCCATACCCGCAAACCTCTTTGTCCCGAGAGAACTTGGGTGGGTTGCTGCCGCGGGCTGGTGTGCCTCTCGCTTGAGCTGACGGTCAACAGCCGTTCGTATTTGTCCGCCGTTGCACGTCGGCGTTGTCACGCACTTACACACTCACTGATTGACTGACGAGGCCGTCCGCCGGAGTCGGCGTATCCCAACTTCAAGCGGATCCTCGCTCACCGGACACAAGAGCGCGGTGAGCTGCCCAGCCTGCCTCGGTGAGCGCCCACGGATCACCGTGCCTTGTGTACGGTTTGAGGAGTCCTGCCTTGACCATCCGATTCCGCTGCCAGGCGGTCCGGTTCTCCCACTTGACTTCCCCGTTAGAGGGTTGCGGCAGGTGGTCGGTTTCAGTGAGCTGCGAACCGTATCGCTCCCGGATTTGCCAAAGCACGGCTTGCTTGGAACCTGCGCCGCCCATCTTGCCAAGCGTTATGAGAAGCCAACGGCCTAGGACGTCGTGGGGTGTCAGCTGCATGCTGGCGATCGTAGGTTGCCGCAATGGATCGTGTTACGCCCTCCACCCAAGAAGTTGACCCGTTTCAGTGGTAGTTGGCACGCCGAAGCCCGCTGGGAAGAAACACCCCATCCTGCCTGACCGTCAGCCCCGGGAGCGAATCAGTAGGTTGGGGGCCTGCTGACCTGTGCGTTTCCGGGTCACCTTGAAGCCGACCTGTCACCATTGGTCGCCATCGGGCACGCCTGAGCCCCCTCGCACGGCCCAGCCAGCGCCGTTCGCGAGCCGCGCGCTGGCGGTACTACTCCTCGTCGCTGCGCTCCAGCACCAAGCCGACGGATCCGTCATCCAGCCCGTTGCTGTCTTCTAGGTGGAGGTGAGCCCCATCAGGGACGCGATCACCGGCCAGCACCAGCAGGTGCCCGGCCAGCGTCCGGAGGCCCGCAGCGTTCGCCTCGATGACCACCTCTCGCCCGAGGTTCCGCACCTGGATCCGCGCGTCCGCGTCCCATGTGAAGACCAGCCCGGCACCGTCCGCCACAACCGCGACATGGGTGCTCTCCATCGGGGCATTGCTGAATTCAGGGGCCATGCCGACCATGATGACGCCAGCCGCACACGGCTCCGGAGGGGCCTTGTGTGTCACGCGTCTCCGCTAATCAGAGCCTTGCTGAGCGCTCTCAGGGGCACCTCCGTCCACAGATAGTCCGCACCCGGACCCTGCCCGCGGGTTGCCCCCTCCACCGGGTTTCGCTCCTTCGATCACAACAAGCTCCCTGTTGATCGACCATGACTCCACGCGATCACGGGTGACTGTTTTTGCAAACATTTCAGAATCAGTGGCAAACTGTATACGCAAACAGGTACCGTGGAGCCGCAAACAACCCCAGGAGGTAAGCGTGGCAACTCTCCACACGGCCATCCGGGCCCAGATGGGCTCGACCCCGTACTACGTGACCACCATGAAGGTGAGCGATCTCGTTCAGGTCGCCCGGCCGGCGAGCGAGCAGGAGGAATGGGCCACCACGGGCCTGACCGAACGCTTGCAGCGCGAGCTCAACGAGAATCGGGTGCGCACCGAGATTGCTCCGTACCTGGCTAACTCTCCCGACCGGTTCTTCGGCGCCCTCATCCTGCTGCTGGACTCCGATGAGGAGCCGGAGTTCGAGCCGTTCAGTGAGCTGGCTAAGAGCCTGCCGAAGGCGTACCGGTCCACCATGGGCAAGGACTCGTTCGGCTTCCTGACCATCGATAGCGGCGAGCGCATCATCCTCGACGGCCAGCACCGTTTCGCCGCCCTGCGTGAGGTGCACCTCACGCGCACCGTCGAGGGTGAGTACGCCAAGGACGTCGGGGACGACGAGGTGACCGTCATCATCGTCCCGCGCATCAGCACGCAGCACACCAGGAAGATCTTCAACAAGGTCAACCGCTACGCCAAGAACACCAGCCGCGGTGACAACATCCTCACCAGCGAGGACGACGGGTTCGCGATCCTCACCCGGCGCCTGGCGGATGACGACGGCCCGCTGGCCGGCAAGAACCACAAGGGCGAGTCGCTGGTCAACTACAAGAACAACACCATCGCCGAACGCAGCACCCAGCTCACCACCCTGAGCGCCATCTACGAGACCGTCCGCATCATCGCCGAGCACTACGACATGGCGGACGAACTGAACGAAAAGAAGACCCACGTCCGCCCCCCGGAGGACACCATCGACCAGGGCTACGAGCATGTCGAGGGCTGGTGGACGACCGTCCTGGACGGCATGCCGAAGCTGAAGTACGGCCGGGACAACACCAAGCTCCTCCCCGAGCTGCGCGCCAAGGAGGCCGACTACGGATTGCTGTTCAAGCCGGCCACCCACATCGTGCTGTTCCAAGCGCTGTCCCAGATCCTCAAGGCCAACCCCGAGCTGCTCTTGGAGGAAGCCGTTGAGCGCACCTACCGGCTCGACTGGAAGATCACGGACCCTCTGTGGCGCGATGTCCTGATCAACTCGGCGCACAACATCCTGACGAAAAAGGAGAACTACAACCTCGCCGCCGACTTGATCACCTACCTGGTCGTCGGTGCCAAGATGCCCGCCAGCCACATCAAGGAGCTGACCGAACGCGTCGCGAAGGCACGCGGCGAGGACGAAGCGACGTTCCAGCTTCCGGAACCGCTCGGCGACTGACTGGCCTTCTCAGCCCACCAGCGGATACAGCACTCCAGGGCTGACGGATGGCACCCAACGGCAGCCCTGGACAATCGCAGGCCCGACGCGTCAGTAGCGTGCCCGTCAGGCACGCCACACGACGCGGCGGGCCTGCCGTCCCGACAGCTGCTTTCGACGAAGAATGCCCGCCGCTGCTGTACGACCGCGGCAAGAAGCACGCCATCCTGTCTGAATCGTCGTTCAGGTTCGGGCACCACACATCTTGTACAGGTGTCACTGACTTCACACCCTATAGCTCTCCGTAAAGATGCAAGTGCGAGGCGGCTAGATACTCGGCAGGCGTGACAAACGTTACCCAGTTCTCTTCGTCGCCCGAAGTGGGAACCGGGTCGTCAAGTTCGATCTCTTCTTCGTCATACCCGAGGTTGCCTTCGCTGTAGGCGACGTGCAGAATCGTTTGAGCAGCCATGAGCAAGGAAGCGGTGCCCTTTTGGGCGATGCATGTCATGTTCGCCCCGCCAACCTTCCATCCTTTACTGTCCGCATCTGGCGGCGGTAGATGAAAAATTCCGTGGGCCAATAAATGGCGAAGCTGCGCCCCGACTTGAAGCGGCAACGAGATTTTCCCTTTGGATATTTGAAAGCTCTCCTCCAGCCGCTTATGTCGATTTAGCCGTGGGTCATTGCGGCAGTGATCATAGAGATGGTCCACGATGCAGAGGAAGTGAGGCGGTACAGCGCTGGTGTACCTGCTCACTATTGGCTTGGCATGCTTGACGAGCTTGCCATCATCGCCATACGCGGGATCCATTGCGCGCGTCATGCTCTCGACCGCGCAGTAAGCGTAGAGAAGGCGCGTCAATTTAAGGTGCACTTTCGATGCAGTAGCGTTCTGGGCATCTTCATAGGGCCAGGCCGCTGAGCACATATAGTTAGCGCGCTGGTTGACGGTAAGATCGATCTTTAGATCCATGACTCCAGACGCCAGAGTTAGCCATGTGACGGCGCTTCCCCAATGCTCTTCCGCGGTGACATCCGAGCCCCCTGCATCTGTCCGCATGAGCCAATTACTGAGTCGACTCGCATGCCTTTCTGGGGTAACCACGTCCGGGCCCCCCGGACACTTGTTTGCTCCCCACGGCTTCCGTGCCCACATTGTTCGCATCTATCGATTATGCACGCGGCGCCAAGCGATGTCCGCGTTTTTACGGTCCCGCATGCCAGGTGATCGTTTTGCTATTAACGCCAGGCCTTGCGGCCCTCTGCACCTACCGCTACCACCACTAACCCAGCTCCCATCCCGTCCGCCGTCGACCCACACACCGTGGAGCGGGCGTGGTCCAGGGCGTCCAGGTGGAGCGCGCCGCTGTACGAACGACCTGGACGCCCTGGGCCGCGTCTGCTCGGCTCTGCCTGGGTCGACGGTGGTCGGGATGGGAGCACCCCACGCACGCCCCTACGGACCCGCGGTCGGCAACGGCGCCCCTCCATCCCGGTGCCGGCCGATCCCCCGCCGGAGGCATCGTCTTTGACCGCGCCCCGTTCTATGCGGTGATCGACTCATGGCTTCCGGCCCTATCCACATGTGGGCGCGCGTCGGCGCAGCGCGGGCGGAGCGGGCCGAAGGCAGGAGCGGCGCCCGGAGCGGAGCCGGGAAGCGCGCCCGGCGGAGCGGAGCGCAGCCGGGGCTTGATGAAGTAGAGAAAGTTTTATCCCGCTGGGGCCAGGGTGATGTGGTCTTGCCTGGTGGGCTCAGGACTGCGAGACCCCGCTGCCGTCGGATTCAGCCGGTCGTTGGTGGCCGCATGCGAGCTTCTCGCCGTTCGCCCCTGTCACCTGGTAGTCGAGCAACACGTTGTAGGGGTCGCCGTCTTGGTAGAGCCAGACCGTGAACACGTGGTTGGTGACGACCACCGAGAACTGGACGCTGGCGTCGGTCAGTGGCACGACCTCGAACGCGTCCCCGGGCTTCAGCCAGAAGTCTTCCCCGTACGGCTCGATGAACAGGCAGATGTCCGCCTTGCCTGCGTTCTCCACGGGCAGCGTGGACTTCACGCGTTCTCGTCGAGAAGGCGTTGTCCGTCGTGATTGCGGACGTGGGGGCCGTTGCCGTCCAGCGCGTCCAAGAGCCTCACTGCGAATGCCTCGGACATGCGGTTGCTCACCTCGTCCGGCGTGAGCCATGAGACTGCCGTGGACTCCGTAGAGGTGCGCTCGGTGCCGCCGGATGGCTTGCAGCGGAAGACCAGGGCGATAATTCCGCGGGTCATGTTCTTGTAGACGCCGGTGAGTGTGTCCACCTCGACGTGGATGCCCGTCTCCTCCAGGACCTCGCGGGTGACGCCGGCCTCCGGAGTCTCGTCGAGTTCGAGGATTCCGCCCGGGAGCTCCCAGTTGCCGTTGTCGGCTCGGCGGATAGCCAGGAGGCGGCCGTCCTCGCGCACCACTACTCCGGCTACGGACACGGAGTGCAGGGGAGGCGCTGCCGCTTCCTGTGGTTGACTCATGTAGAGGAGCTTAGGAGGCAGAGAAGGACTATGGGAACTGCTGCTGGGGGGGGCGCGTCTGGGCCTCGGTACGTGCAGATCGCGGAAGAGATCGTGCGGCAGATCCGGGCGGGGATCATGAAACCCGGAGACATGGTGCCGAGCGAATCCGAGCTGGTGGACCGCTACGGCGTGTCCGGCGGCACGATCCGCAAGGCCATGGTCGAGGTGCGGGCGAGCGGGCTGGTCGAGACCCGGCACGGCAAGGGCTCGATCGTGAAGGACCGGCCCCCGGTGCGCCACCGTTCCTCCGACCGCTTCCGGCGCTCACTCCGGCAGGGCGGCCAGGCGGCCTACCTCGCGGAGTCCACGCAGTCCGGAGCGACGGCCAAGGTCAGCGTGCTCTACATCGGGCCGATGGACGCGCCGGAGGATGTCGCCCAGCGCTTGGCTGTCCCGGTTGGCGCTCAGGTGCTTGCTCGCCGGCGCCTCTACTTCCGCAATGGCACCCCGGTTGAGGTCGCCACGTCCTACCTCCCGTGGGACGTCGTGAAGGACATTCCCGAGCTGTTCGCCGAGAACCCTGGCGGCGGTGGCATCTACGCCCGACTCGAAGACCACGGGCATGAGTTCGCGGAGTTCGTGGAGACGCTGCAGGCGCGGCCGGCCTCCAAGTCTGAGGCTTCGGAGTTGGCACTGAATCAGGGTGCGGCCGTGGTTCATCTGGTCCGGGAGGCCCGCACGACCGAAGGTCTCGTGGTCGAGGTGTGCGACACCCTCATGGCCGCTGACCAGTTCGTCTTCGAGTACCGCATCCCTGCCGCTGACTGACGGTTCCTCAACTTCCCGCAGCCCGCCGCGAGTTTCTCTCTGCGGCGGGTTGACTCATGTATAGGAGTGGGGCACTCTTCTTCATGTCACTCATATACATGAGTGACGGAGTCCATCATCTGTAGAGGAGTACGCGCTGTGCGTCAGATCCCCGTCGACACCTCCACCGCCGTCGTCATGGTCGCCAAGACTCCGCAGGTCAAGGTCCGTGACCGGCGTACTGGAGAGATCGCCACCGACACCGAGACCGGAGCCAGGCTCATGACGGTCGACGTGATGTTCGCGGCGAACGAGGAAGTGGAGATCCTCTCCGTCACGGTTCCGGAGCCCGGAATCACCGGTGAGCTGGCCATGGGCACGCCGGTCGCGCTCACCGGTCTCATTGCCCGCCCCTGGGAGAACGACTTCAACGGTCAGAAGCGGCACGGCATTGCCTTCCGTGCCGTCGCGGTCACCTCGCTCGCTGAGGCTGCCGCAGCAGGGCCGAAGGCTGCCTGATCATGACCGCTCTCACGGTCGCACTGGTGCTGGTCGTCGTCACCGCGGGTGTTCTGCGGTGGCGGCGTCCCGCCTGGTACTGGTTGGCCTTCGGGGTCACGCTGGCCGCGTTACGGGTCCTGGTGCGGTACGGCACTGTCATGGATGCGTGCGGCCTGACCGTCCCGCCCTCGCGGTGGCGACTCGCCCTGGCGCGGGCCACCAACCGGCCCATGCCGGAGTCACGTCCGCCGCGCATCCTGCGGTTGCGGCCGACACGTACGGGTCTCGTCCTGCGGCTCAAACTCCGTCCCGGACAGGACGCGTTCGACGTCGCTGCCGCCTCGGACCGGCTTCGGCACTCGTTCTCGATGTACGGCGTCAACTCCCGTGAGCTGCGCTCCGGTGTCGTCGAGGTGCGGATGACCGGCTACGACGTACTCAAGCGGGTGCAGATGCCCGCCGAGACCGATACCCGACCCATGCGGGTCCCCGTCGCCCTGCGCGAGAACGGCACCGTCCACTACCGCGACTACCGGGCCATTCCCCACGCTCTCACCCTCGGCGCCACGGAATCCGGTAAGTCGGTCTACCAGCGGAACCTGGTCGCCGGCCTTGCCCCGATGGACGTCGCCCTTGTCGGCATCGACTGCAAGCAAGGGGTTGAACTGTTCCCGTTGGCTCGCCGGTTCTCCGCTCTCGCCGATACTCCTGACGCTGCGGCTGAGCTCCTCGACGCGCTTGTGGAGCGGATGGCGGAGGTCTATCAGCTCATCCGTTCTCAGCAGCGAATCACCGCCGCTGTCCCGGACGCGGAGATCGCTGCCGACATCTGGGACCTGCCCGACCATCTGCGCCCGGTGCCGGTCGTGGTCCTGGTCGATGAGGTTGCCGAACTCGCCCTGTTCGCCAGCAAGGATGAGGAGAAGCGCCGGGACCGGATCATCACCGCCCTGGTACGTCTCGCCCAGCTCGGCCGTGCGGCTGGCATCTATCTGGAGATCTGCGGGCAGCGCTTCGGATCCGAACTCGGCAAGGGCATCACCATGCTCCGTGCCCAGCTCACCGGCCGCACCGCCCACCGCGTCAACGACGAGACGAGCGCGAACATGGCCTTCGGGGACATCTCCCCGGACGCCGTCCTGGCTGCCATCCAGATCCCGGCCGAGTTGCGCGGGATCGCCATCGCCGGGGACTCCTCCGGAGGCTGGCACCGCATCCGCGCCCCGCACACCTCCCTGCGCCAGGCCGTCAACACCTGCAACCGGTACGCCGACCGCACCCCGGACCTCCCCGAGCTGGCGCCGTTCCGGCCGGTGCTGAGCGGCCCCCGGCAGAGGCCGGTCCCGCTCTCCAAGACGTTCCCCGTCACCACCTGACGCCTCTTCCCACCTTGGTCGGCGCGGCCTTCTCCTGCGCCAAGTCCCTACCCCCGCCATGCCTGCTGAAGGGAGATCCACGCCATGTGCCCTGACTGCGAGGACCTCGCCCGCACGTTCCTGCTGCTGGGCCAGCTCGCTCTCTACGCCGACTCCGACGATGCGGACCTCAGCTTCGTCGAGGCGGTCAGCCCGGCCCTGGCCGCCTCGCTGCCCACGCCGCCCGGTACCTCGGACGACACCCCGGGGGAGGTGTCCTGATGGGCGTCCGTCACGGACTGCGCGTGGACGCCATCCTCATTCAGGCCGTCATCGCCGGAGCACTGTCCTTCGCTCACCTTCACGACCTGGCCGCCGCTGCGGGACAGGACGGCTGGAAGGCGTGGGCCTACCCGGTGAGCGTGGACCTGCTCTTGGTCGCGGCCTGGCGGCGCCTGCGGACGGAAGGCCCGTCCCGGCTGGCCTGGTGCTGGTTCCTCATCGCGCTGTTCGCCTCACTGGGCGCCAACGTCGCCACCGCCGGATTCCTCGACCTGGCCGACCCGCCCGCCCTGCTCCGCCTCGGCATCGCCGGTTGGCCCGCCCTCGCCTTCCTCGGCGGCACGCTCCTCGCCCACTCCGCTGGCCACCCCGCGCCCCCGGCCCCGGAGCCCACTGCAAGCCCCGAGTCCGCGGCCTGCCCGGCCGAGCCGGACCCCGATCCCATCCCGGCGGCCCCTGCCCCTGCGGCGGCCGAGGAACCACCGGCCCTTCCGCCCACTGACCCCGCTTCCGACGCCGGGCCCGCGGTTCCCGCCGTCCTCCTCGACCACGCCCGCAAGGTCGCCGCCGAGTACCGCGACCGGACTGGCGCCCCGATCGACACCGACACCCTGCGCGCCCGTCTCGGCGTCCCGCCCCACCTCGCCGACGCCATCGCCGCCCAGCTCGCCTGACCCGAGAGAGACGACAGATGGCCTTCGACCCCTCTGACCTGACCGCTACGGACCACCTCGACGGCGCCCGCGAGATGGCCGCCGCCAACCGGCCCTACCTCGCCTACCTGCTCGCCGAGGAAGCCGCCCGGCGCACTGCCGACCCGGCCGCCGCTGCCGACATCCGCGCCGCCTTCCCCAATCCCACCAAGTCCCGGAAGGACTGACCGCCATGCCCGCCCGCGACCACTTCCACTCCGTGATGCGGATCGGCCCCGTGCAGATCGGCACCCACCGCGACCGCAGCGGCCGGACCGCGCACGCCGCCGTCTGCACCGCCGACCGCTGCGGATGGTCCGCCGACTACTCCAGCCAGACCGCCGCCCAGCTCGCCGCCCGCACCCACCGCTGCCGCGTCCGCTAGGAGACCGCCCGCCATGCAGGTTCCGCTCTGGTTCGTCCTGCTCGTCGTCGGCTACCTCGGCGTCAAGCTCATTCGTCCGCCCGCCTGGCTTCTCGGAGTCCTGCTGCTCGGCGGCTTCCTCCTCGCCGACAGCGTGCTCGCACCCGCCATCAACAGCTTCCTCAAGTAGGTCGCTCCTGAAGGGAGTCCGCCGATGTTCCGTCCGAAGATCCCGACCATGCCCGTCCCGACCGGGCAGGTGACGCCGGCCGTCTTCGTCGAGCCGACCACGGTCACTACCTCGGCCCATGCCGTGCCGCCGACCGCCCCCACGCAGACCCGGCGGCCGGTCGTCCAGCTCACCCCGGGTACCGCGCTCGCCCTGATCGGTGGCGGCACCGCCGCGGTTCTGGTCGTAGGCGCCGTGCTGGTCTCCATGCTCCTGGCGGTCGCCGTCACCGGAGCCTCGATCGCCGTCTGCGCCCTCGTCGTCCGCTCGCTCATCAGCGCTGAGACCCGTCGGCGCTGAGCGGCCCCCGGGCGGCCTCGATACCGCCAAGCATCCGCCGCCCGGGCGCCGTACCCGTCCGATCTCGCAACCGGAAGGAAGCATCCAGCATGGCCCACCGCGCCTCAGCTCCGATACCGAGTGCGCCCGTGCCCGCCACATTCCTCGACCCCATCACCCTCGGCGACCTGCTCCGAGTGGCGTCCGCCTCCGACTTCGCCCGGTGGGAAGACCAGATCCGCCGCACCGGAGGCTGCTCCGACCCGATCCACCTCACCGGCTGGGTCCTCCACAAGGACAAAACCACCGGTGAACGACTGCACCACTACTCCACCGAGGACGAGCCCGGCGGGCGGCTCCGCCTCGCCTGCGGCAACCGCCGAGCCTCCCGTTGCCCGTCCTGCGCTTGGACCTACGCGGGGGACACCTACCACCTCATCCGCGCTGGCCTCGCCGGTGACGACCGCCGCGACATCCCCGAAACCGTCCGCGAACACCCACGCGTCTTCGCCACCCTCACGGCACCCTCGTTCGGCCCGGTCCACAACCGTCCCGACCACGGCGCCTGCCGCTGCGGTACACAGCACACGGTCGACGCGCCGGAGTTGGGCACCGCCCTCGACCCGGACACCTACGACTACGCGGCCGCCGTGCTGTTCAACAACCACGCCGGGCAGTTGTGGCAGCGCTTCACCACACGGCTCCGCCGCGAGATCGCCGTCCGCGTCGGCCTGACCCGCCGGGAGCTCTCCGAGCACCTCCGTGTCTCGTACGGCAAGGTCGCCGAGTTCCAGAAGCGAGGTGCCCTGCACTTCCACGCCGTCGTGCGCCTCGACGGCCCGGAGGGACCGGGGACACCTCCGCCCGACTGGGCCACGGTCGACCTCCTCACGAGCGCGCTACGGGCTGCCGCCGCGCACTCCTACACCTCGGTGTCGGTACCGGCCGCCGAAGACGAACCGGCCCGTACCTTCCGCTGGGGTCGACAGCTCGACGTCCGCCCGGTGAAAGCCTTCGGTGACGGCTCCGACATCACCGAACAGGCCGTCGCCTCGTACGTCGCCAAGTACGCCACGAAGGCCGCTGAGAACACCGGCACCCTCGACCGCCGCATCGGCGAACTCGCCGAGCTCGACCGCCACCAGCTCCCCGACCACACCCGGCGCCTGATCACGGCGTGCCGTGACCTGGACGGCCTGTACCCGGAACGGCGCCTCTGGGCCTGGGCGCACATGCTCGGCTTCCGCGGGCACTTCTCGTCCAAGTCGCGCACCTACTCGACCACCCTCGGTGCCCTCCGTAAGGCGCGCGCCGACTACCGAGCCGCCCAGGAGGCCGCCGCGCGGGGCCTCGACGAGCGCGAGCCGGACACCGTTCTCGTCCTCAGGGACTGGCAGTACGCCGGCCATGGCCACACGCCGGGTGAGGCCGCCCTCGCCGCGACCATCGCCCGCGACCTCCAGACCAACCGCGAGACCGCCCGCGACGCCCTCCTGACCGAAGGGAGCATGGAATGACCACGGCCATCCGGTCTCGGCGCACGATGCTCACCCTCGCGGAGGTCTGCGAGGAACTGGCCATCTCCCGCTCGACCTTCTACGACTGGCGGGCCAAGCGCCGCGCGCCCCGCTGCATCAAGCTCCCGAACGGCGACCTCCGTATCCGGCGAAGCGACCTCGACCACTGGCTCGACGACCGCGAGGAGGCCGCCTGATGGAGACCACTTTCGATGTCAAGATCTACAAGATCCTGGTCTACAAGGGCGCCCGGAAGACCACCTACACCGTGAGGTGGGTCGTGGCGGGCAAGCGTTGGCGCGAGCCCTTCGACACCGTCGCGCTCGCCGAGGGCTTCCGCTCCGGACTCATCCAGGCCACGGGCAAGGGTGAAGCCTTCGTGGTCAGCACCGGTCTTCCGGTGTCCCACCGCTCCAAGGCTGCCGAGATGAGCTGGTACCGGTTCGCCGTCGAGTACGTGGATGCCCGCTGGCCTCAACTCGGCGGCAATAGCCGTAAGAACGTCGCCAAGACCCTGACCGCGACCACCATTGCGCTCCTCCGGGCCAAGCCCACTCAGTTCGCACCCGCTGACGTGCGCACGGCCCTCCGCGAGTGGGCGTTCAACACGAACCGACGACCGGACGCGCCCCGAGAGGTGGCGGCGATCCTCAGGTGGGTCGAGCGGAACTCCCTCCCCATCTCGGTCTGGGAGGACCCTGAGCGCGTCGAGCAGATCCTGCGCGCCATCGACACCCGTCTCGACGGCAAGCAAGCTGCGGCCTGGTCCAGGAAGCGCAACCGTCGCATCCTCAACGTGGCCTTGGAGTACGCCGTCCGGCGGCGAATCTTGCGGGCGAACACCCTGCCCAAGGGCAAGGAATCGACCAGCGCCACGAAGACCACGAACGCCGTCGACAAGCGGTCCTTGCTGAACCCCGAGCAGGCGGCCGCGATCCTCGACTGGATCCGCCGCCGGCCCCGGGGCGGCAAGCGACTGCACGCCTTCTTCGCCACGCTCTACTACTGCGGGCCCCGGCCGGAGGAAGCCGTGGCGATGCGGGTCGAGGACGTGACTCTCCCACCCCGCCAAGCCGCCGACCAGTGGTGCGAGTTGCTGTTCCACACCGCGACGCCAGAGGTCGGTAAGCAGTGGACCGATACCGGGGAGATCCACGAGCAACGCCATCTGAAAGGGCGTGCGGAGGGTGACACGCGCACCGTCCCAGGACATCCCGACCTGACCCGCATCCTTCGCCAGCACATCGAGGACGAGCAGCTCCGGCCCGGTGATCTGCTGTTTCAGGGCGAGTTCGGTGGCATCCTCGCGGGGTGCGTCATCCGGCGGGCCTGGCGCAGCGCCCGTAAGGCCGTGCTGTTGCCGCACGTCTTCGACTCGCCAACCGGGCGACGTGTCTACGACAACCGCAACACGCGGTTGACCAAATGGCTCAACGACGGCATCCCTCCCGCTCAGGTCGCTGAGTGGGCCGGGAACAGCGTCGCTGTGTTGCTTTCCACATACGCCCGGTGCGTCGACGGGCAGCTGCCGGACCTGAAGCGGCGACTTGAAGCCGCCGGAGATCTTCCCGAGTTGCCGCACGGCTGAGTGACGGTCTCCGGCGGCGAGAACTTCGACACGTATTCGACACGGCCACCCGCGAAATCCCGGTGACAGCCGGACGGCCCCGGAGTGCTTCCATGATCGACGGGGGAGTGCCCGGGGCTCCGGCGTGTCTGGTGAAACAGGCCCTGACCAGCAAAAAAGCCCTCCCGGAGGAGAGCTGAGGAATGGCGCCCCCGGCAGGACTCGAACCTGCGGCCAAGCGCTTAGAAGGCGCCTGCTCTATCCACTGAGCTACGGGGGCCGGTGTGGTGGCCTCTGTCGTGGTGCCCGGGTGTGGGCTGATCCGTGACGTTGCCGGGGACAAGGATAGGGCTCCCGCGTCCTTGTCCCTGCTGCTTCGCCTCCGTGGCTCGATGTGGAGGTTCAGTGAAGCGGTCCTGATAATCGCAGGCAGGTACGAATCGTGCACCGCTTTTGGCGTCTCGCGCACCGGGTGTTGTGCACTCGTTATGCCTGGACTATGCCGGTGTCCCGGTCGCCCCTTCCGTCCCTTGTGTTCTGTCGGCGCGCAGACATGCTCATATGCTTCAGAATTCCCCTAAAATTGGGCATTCTTCGCATGTGGTGACCTTGGACGTACGGCCTCAGTTGATCGACGCACTCTCCGCTCTGCGCGACCGAGTCGCAGCCGCACGCTTTCCGCTGCCCCTGGCGGGGGCGCCACGCGCGCGTGCCAACCGCGACGAACTGCTCGCCCAGCTCGACGACTACTTGGTGCCCCGGTTGAGAGAGCCTGAAGCGCCCTTGCTGGCCGTCGTGGGAGGTTCCACGGGCGCCGGCAAGTCGACGCTGGTCAACTCCCTCGTGGGACGCAGGGTCAGTGAGGCGGGGGTGTTGCGGCCCACGACACGGACGCCCGTGCTTGTCTGCCATCCGGAGGATCATCACTGGTTCAGCGGGATGCGCGTACTGCCCGACCTCACGCGGGTGTGGGTGCCTCAGCAGGACCCCGGCGACGACCTCCTGCTGCCCGGCGAGGACCCCGCGCGCGTGCTGCGCGTCGAGACCGCCGAAACGCTCCCGCCCGGCCTCGCCCTCCTCGACGCGCCCGACATCGACTCCCTGGTCGCCGACAACCGCGTCCTCGCCGCCGAGCTGATCTGCGCGGCCGACATCTGGATCATGGTCACGACGGCCGCCCGCTACGCCGACGCCGTCCCCTGGCACCTGCTGCGCACCGCCAAGGAGTACGACGCCACCCTCGTCACCGTCCTCGACCGCGTCCCCCACCAGGTCGTCTCCGAAGTCTCCCGGCAGTACGGCGCCCTGCTCACCAAGGCCGGGCTCGGCCATGTGCCCCGCTTCACCGTCCCCGAGCTGCCCGAGTCGGCCTGGGGCGGCGGACTGCTGCCCGCCACCGCCGTGGCCCCGTTGCGCACCTGGCTCGTCCACCAGGCCCAGGACCCGGCAGCCCGCCAGCACGTGATGGCCCGCACGGCCTACGGCGTCCTCGACTCCCTCAAGTCCCGGATGCCGGAGCTGGCCAGCGCCGCCGCCGCCCAGTACTCCGCCGCCCTGCGGCTCACCGCCGCCGTGGACTCGGCGTACGACAGCGAGCACGCGCGCGTGCGGGGCCGGCTGCAGTCCGGCGCCGTCCTCGCCGGTGACGCCCTCAAGCGCTGGCGCGCCTTCCCCCTCGACTGCTCCGCCGGTGAACTCCTGGACGCCCTCGTGGGGAGCCTCGCGGCCCTGCTGCTGTGCGCGGTCACGGCCGCCGACGAGCGCGTCGAGGACGCCTGGCGCCGCGAACCGGCGGCTGCCGACCCCACCCTCCGGGACCGCGACCCCACCCTGGAGAGCGCCGAGCACCGCATCGGTCTGGCGGTACGGCGCTGGCGGCGCGAGCTGGAGGAGTACGCCGAGGAGGAGGTGCGCGGCCTCGAGCGGGGCGCGGCGCCCGATCCCGAGGTCGTCGCCGCCCTGGTCGCCACCACCCTCCTGGGCGGCCGCAGGGCCCGCTCCGCGGGCGAGGGGCTCGCCGAGCGCATCGGGGCCCATGGCGCGCTGCGGCTGCGCGACCGGGGCGGCCGGTTGCTCGCCGACCATCTCGACCGGGTCATGCACACCGAACGCGAGCGCCGGCTCGCCCCCCTCGACGCGCTCGACGTCCACCCGGAACCGCAGGCCGAGCTGATCGCCGCGCTGTCCGTACTGCAGAAGGAGAGGTGACCGGTGACCGCCGTGACTGATCAGGACCACGACCCGGGGCACACGGAGCCCGCCGAGGGGGGCGCCGAAAAGGACGCTCCCGAGGGCGCGCAGGAGGAGAAGGCCGCCGAGGAGGCCGTAGAAACCGAGACGGCCGAGGAGAGCGGCGGCGAGCCCGAGGCCGGTGCGGACGCCGATGACGACGAGCACGCGCGCGTGGAGGCCGAGAGCGGCCCCGCGTGGGACGACGGGCTGATCGCGCGGCGGGTGAACGAGACGGCCGCCGGGGAGCAGCCCGCCGCCGTGGTGGAGACGCGGGCCTCCGCCCCGCAGACGGCCGCGCCACTGGCGTACGACGGAGCCCTGCGGTCGCGGCTCGACGCGCTGCGGGAACTGGTGGGGCTGTCCCGGACCCGGCTCGACAGCCGCACCCTCGCCGAGGCCGGGCGGGTGCTCGACGAGGCCGCCGCGCGGCGCAGGCTCTCCGGGCAGCACACCGTGGTCGCCATCGCGGGCGCCACCGGCAGCGGGAAGTCGCAGCTGTTCAACGCGCTCGCCGGGGTGACCATCTCCGAGACGGGCGTGCGCCGGCCGACCACCTCCGCGCCCATCGCGTGCAGTTGGAGCGACGGAGCGGCGAGCCTCATCGACCGGCTCGGCATTCCGCCGCGGCTGCGCCGGCGTCCCGCGCAGCACGCGGACGCCGAGGGGCAGTTGCGCGGACTGGTCCTCGTCGACCTGCCCGACCACGACTCGGCTGCCGTGCAGCACCGCGAGCAGGTGGACCGGGTGCTCGCCCTCGTCGACGCCGTGATCTGGGTCGTGGACCCGGAGAAGTACGCCGACGCCGTCCTCCACGAGCGCTACCTGCGGCCCATGGCGGGGCACGCCGAGGTCATGTTCGTCGTCCTCAACCAGACCGACCGGCTGCCCGGGGAGGCCGCCGACCAGGTCCTCGACGATCTGCGGCGGCTGCTCGACGACGACGGCATCGCGCTCGGCGAGTACGGCGAACCGGGCGCGACCGTGCTCGCGCTGTCCGCGCTCACCGGGGACGGCGTCGGCGAACTGCGCGAACTGCTCGGCCAGTTCGTGACGGAGCGAGGCGCCGCCGCGCGCAGGATCTCCGCGGACGTGGACGCCGCCGCGTGGCACCTGCGGCCCGTCTACGCCACCTCCCAGCGCACCGGGCTCAGCGAGGAGGCGCGCGACGAGTTCGCCGCCCGGCTCGCGGACGCCGTCGGCGCCACCGCGGCGGGCGAGGCCGCCGAACGCGCCTGGCTGCGCAACGCCAACCGTGCCTGCGGCACGCCCTGGCTACGGCTGTGGCGCTGGTACCAGGACCGACGCGAACCCCCCACCGGACGGCTTCCGCTGCGCGCGCAGGCGGACGAGGAGGCCACCGCGCGTCAGCGCGTCGAACAGGCGGTGCGCACGGTCGCGGAGCGGGCCTCCGCCGGGCTGCCGACACCGTGGGCGCAGGCCGTGCGCGAGGCCGCCGTACGCGGCTCGCAGGGGCTGCCCGAGGCGTTGGACGAGCTGGCCGCGCGGGCCGGACTGCCTCCCGGGCGGCCGCCGCGGCCGGGCTGGTGGCCCGCGGCCGTGCTGGTACAGGCCTCCATGACACTCCTCCAGGTGATCGGCGGCCTGTGGCTGGTCGGCCAGATCGTGGGCGTCATGGCGCCGAACCTGGGCGTGCCGGTGCTGCTGATGGTGGCCGGGATCGTCGGCGGACCACTGGTGGAGTGGAGCTGCCGGATGGCGGCGCGGGGGCCGGCCCGGCGGTACGGGCTGGAGGCGGAACGGCGGTTGCGGGAGGCGGCCGCGGGGTGCGGGCGGGCGCGGGTGCTGGACCCGCTGGCGGCGGAGTTGCTGCGGTATCGGGAGGTGCGGGAGCAGTACGGGCGGGTTACGGGGGTGGGGGTGGGGTGACGTCCGGCTCCGCGTGATGCGGAACGGGTCGTTCGGGTGACGGGGTTATCCACAGGCTGGGGGTTGATCCACAGCGCTCGGCGGGCTCGGCTCGGCGGAGGCAGTCTGGCCGCACGGCGATTCGCGAGGGACGCGGTCGTCGGTGCGACGGACGCAGCCGTACGGGACGGGCCCGTCGGCGTATCCGCTCGGGCCCGGAGCCCGGGCGAGGGAGGGGTGCACGATGAACGAGACGATCATCTCGGTCGTGGGGAACGTGGCCACGCAGCCGGTGTACCGGGAGGTCGCGACGGGACCGTCCGCGCGGTTCCGGCTGGCGGTGACCGCGCGCTATCTGGACCGTGAGAAGAACGAGTGGACGGACGGGCACACCAACTTCTTCACGGTGTGGGCCAATAGGCAACTCGCGACGAACGCGGCGGCCTCGCTGACCGTCGGCGACCCGGTGCTGGTGCAGGGCAGGCTGAAGGTGCGCTCGGAGGTGCGCGAGCAGCAGACCTGGACGTCGGCCGACATCGAGGCGGTGGCGATCGGCCACGACCTCGCGCGGGGTACGTCCGTCTTCCGCCGCCCGGGCCGGCCGGAACCGGCGGTGAGCGGACCGCCGCCGCGTCCCGAGCCGGACTGGGAGACTCCGCAACCGGCGGATCAACCGGGCGCGGAACCGGTGGTGATGACGTGACGTCAGAGCTGTGGAGGGTGGTCTGACCGAACTGCGGCTTATCGGGGAGTGCGCACGGTGGATTTGTCGATAAGCCCTGTTCGCGGCAGGACGCGGCGATAACGATTCCGAGTCGGATCGCTTGTCCCACGGGATCCCTGGGAAGCGTGGTGCGCCCGGTCCTTAGGATGCCGAACAAGGCTCTCGGGGCTTGAAGTTCTGCTGGTGGGACCGTACCCCCCACGTCAACGGGTCCTGCTCGAAGGGGAATTCTGTGCTTTGTTCTTTCTCCGCGCTGTCCGGGCGCGGGCGAGGGGCGGCCCGGCTCGGCGCCGCGACGCTGGTGTCCGGCCTGGTCACCGCCGGTGCGCTGGTGGCTGGTGCCGGCCAGGCTGCCGCCGCGGACGGTGGGACGCGGAACGAGGGCGGGGCGACCGCGACCATAGGCGGCCTGAAGACCTACGGCACCGCCGTCATACACGCCGAGACGGGCGACCAGGAGATCTCGGCGGGCCTGTTCGAGATGTCCGTGGACGGCGGCGGCACCCTGCAGACGTACTGCGTGGACCTGTTCAACCCCACGCAGAAGGACGCCAAGTATCACGAGACGCCGTGGAGCGGGACCTCGCTCGGCGCCAACGCGAACTCGGGCCGCATCCGCTGGATCCTGCAGAACTCCTACCCGCAGGTGAACGACCTGGCGGCGCTCGCCCGGAAGGCGGGGGTCCGGGGCGGTCTCACCGAGCAGGACGCGGCGGCCGGCACCCAGGTGGCCGTCTGGCGCTACTCGGACGGCGCGGACGTCGACGCCGTCGACCCGCAGGCCGAGAAGCTCGCCGACTACCTGGAGAAGAGCGCCCGCGACACGGCCGAGCCCGAGGCGTCGCTGACCCTTGACCCGCCGGCGCTCTCCGGACGCCCCGGTGAGCGGCTCGGACCGGTGACCGTGCACACGGGCGCGGGCGGGGTGCGGGTGCTGCCGCCGGCGGACGCGGCGATGAGCGGCGTGAGGATCGTGGACAAGGCGGGACGGCCCGTCACCGCCACCACCGACGGCGGCCAGATCTACTTCGACGTGCCCGAGGACGCGGCGGCGGGTACGGCGAAGCTGACCGTGCAGACCACCACGACCGTGCCGGTGGGCCGCGCCTTCACCTCCGAGAGCCGCAGCCAGACGCAGATCCTGGCGGGCTCCAGCGAGTCGACGGTGTCCGCCACGGCGAGCGCGACCTGGGCGGAGAAGGGGGCGATACCGGCGCTCTCGGCGACGAAGAACTGCGCGAAGGGCGGCGTCGACCTCACCGCCGCCAACGAGGGCGACGAGAAGTTCTCCTTCGAGCTGCTGGGCGTCGAGTACGCGATCGCGCCGGGCGAGTCCCGCACGGTGACGATCCCGCTCCAGGAGGACCAGGCCTACGACTTCACGATCGAGGGCCCCAGCGGTTTCTCGCAGCGCTTCACGGGCGTCCTGGACTGCATGACCCAGGCGGCGGAGCTGGCGGAACTGGCGGAATCGGCGGACAACACGACCACCCAGACCCTGACGGAACCCAGCCCCGCGACGGTCGGCGGCACCGCCGACGACACCAACCTCGCAGCGACAGGCAGCTCCAACGCGACCCCGGTGATCGCGGGCGTGGCCATAGGCCTGGTCCTCCTCGGCGGCGCGTCCCTGCTGATCGTCCGCCACCGCAGGCCCCCGAACCAGGACTGACGCTCGCCGAGGCCGCCGGCCGGACCTGCCTCGGCGCGGACCAGCCGGAGGGCCGCCTCGGCTGGGGCGTAGCCCATGTGTCAGGCGCCTCAGGGCACTTCCCCCGGGCCCTGGTCACGGGCCGTCGAGCGCGGTCAGCGAGCCGTCAGGGCCCGTCGTGGAGAAGCGCGGTGGGCCCATGGACTCCGTAGCCCTGCGCAGTAGTGCTTCCTGCTTCGCGGGGTCGGGGCCCTGGGGTTTCCGTACCCGGAAGCCGTGGAGGCGGATGGTGGCTGCGTCGATGTCGTTCGGGTCGGGGCGGCCCTCCTGGACGAAGCCGCACAGCGCTCGGAGCGCGTCCTCGCCCAGGGAGCGGATCAGGTGCCCGTCCTCCCAGACGGCGAACGCCAGACAGTCGACGAGGCAGCCCCGGCACCTCCCCGTCGGCGTACACCAGCAGTCCGGTCTTGGCTCCCGAAGCCCCTCCCCGGAGCGTCGCCGTGATGGCGCACGCACCATAGCCGTGAGCACTGACAACGAGCCCACTCGATGCGCCCGTGCGCCCAGGGGGACCGTGAGCCTGCCCTGCCAACGACAAAACCCCAGGTCAGAGGCGCCCGACTATACGGGTTTCCCCCCAGGGGTAGCAGTCGGGCAAGATGGGGTGTATCTGCCCACTGCCAGATTTCAAGCTGCCGGACGGTTTCTCTTGGCTGAGTTCATTTACACCATGCGCAAGGCGCGCAAGGCGCACGGCGACAAGGTGATCCTCGATGACGTCACCCTGAACTTCCTCCCCGGAGCGAAGATCGGCGTTGTCGGCCCGAACGGTGCCGGTAAGTCGACCGTGCTGAAGATCATGGCGGGGCTCGAGCAGCCCTCCAACGGGGACGCCTTCCTGTCGCCCGGGTACAGCGTCGGCATCCTCATGCAGGAGCCGAAGCTGAACGACGACAAGACCGTCCTGGAGAACGTCCAGGAGGGTGTCGCCGAGGTCAAGGGCAAGCTCGACCGGTTCAACGAGATCGCCGAGCTGATGGCGACCGACTACTCGGACGCGCTGCTCGACGAGATGGGCAAGCTCCAGGAGGAGCTCGACCACGCCAACGCCTGGGACCTCGACGCCCAGCTCGAGCAGGCCATGGACGCCCTCGGCTGCCCGCCCGGCGACTGGCCCGTCACCAACCTCTCCGGTGGTGAGAAGCGTCGCGTCGCGCTCTGCAAGCTGCTGCTGGAAGCCCCGGACCTGCTGCTGCTCGACGAGCCCACCAACCACCTCGACGCCGAGTCCGTGAACTGGCTGGAGCAGCACCTCGCCAAGTACGCGGGCACCGTCGTGGCCATCACCCACGACCGGTACTTCCTCGACAACGTCGCCGAGTGGATCCTCGAGCTCGACCGCGGTCGCGCCTACCCGTACGAGGGCAACTACTCCACGTACCTCGAGACCAAGCAGACCCGTCTCAAGGTCGAGGGGCAGAAGGACGCCAAGCGGGCCAAGCGGCTCAAGGAGGAACTCGAGTGGGTTCGCTCCAACGCCAAGGGGCGGCAGGCCAAGTCCAAGGCGCGTCTGGCCCGCTACGAGGAGATGGCCGCCGAGGCCGAGAAGATGCGGAAGCTGGACTTCGAGGAGATCCAGATCCCGCCGGGCCCGCGGCTCGGCAACATCGTCGTGGAGGTCAACAACCTCAGCAAGGCCTTCGGCGAGAAGGTCCTCATCGACGATCTCTCCTTCACGCTCCCGCGTAACGGCATCGTCGGTGTCATCGGCCCCAACGGTGCCGGCAAGACCACCCTCTTCAAGATGATCCAGGGCTTCGAGACCCCGGACTCCGGCTCCATCAAGGTCGGCGACACGGTCAAGATCTCCTACGTCGACCAGAGCCGCGAGAACATCGACCCGAAGAAGACCCTGTGGGCGGTCGTCTCCGACGAGCTCGACTACATCAACGTGGGCCAGGTCGAGATGCCGTCCCGCGCGTACGTCTCCGCCTTCGGGTTCAAGGGTCCCGACCAGCAGAAGCCGGCCGGGGTGCTCTCCGGCGGTGAGCGCAACCGGCTCAACCTCGCGCTCACCCTCAAGCAGGGCGGCAATCTGCTGCTCCTCGACGAGCCGACCAACGACCTCGACGTCGAGACCCTGTCCTCCCTGGAGAACGCCCTGCTCGACTTCCCGGGCTGCGCCGTGGTCGTCTCCCACGACCGCTGGTTCCTGGACCGGGTGGCCACCCACATCCTCGCCTACGAGGGCGAGTCCAAGTGGTTCTGGTTCGAGGGCAACTTCGAGTCCTACGAGAAGAACAAGATCGAGCGCCTCGGTGCGGACGCGGCCCGTCCGCACCGTGCCACCTACAAGAAGCTGACCCGGGGCTGATCGATCTTGCGGCACATCTACCGCTGCCCGCTGCGCTGGGCGGACATGGACGCGTACGGCCACGTCAACAACGTGGTCTTCCTCCGCTACCTGGAGGAGGCCCGTATCGACTTCCTGTTCCGCCCGGACAGGGATTTCCAGCAGGGGTCCGTGGTGGCGCGCCATGAGATCGACTACAAGCGGCAGCTCGTGCACCGCCACCACCCGGTGGACATCGAGCTGTGGGTCACCCAGATAAGGGCCGCCTCCTTCACCCTGTCCTACGAGGTCAAGGACGGTGATGAGATCTACGTCCGGGCGTCGACGGTGATAGTGCCGTTCGACTTCGAGGCCCAGCGGCCCCGTCGGATCACCGAGGAGGAGCGCGAGTTCCTCAGCGAGTACACGGACGACGACGAGGAGGAGGCCGTCGCCGCATGACGGTGCTCCACCTCGCCGACGAGGGGGAGGCGGCGGACCTCGTCGCCTTCCTCTCCCGGTTGCTCCACTACGACCGTGGAGCCGCGGTACGCCTCCAGGCGGCCGGTACCGCGCTCGCCGTCTTCGGGCGGCCGCCGTCCTTCGAGGTCCTGGCGATCCGGACGGCACGGCTGGCCAAGCCGTACGAGAACGGCCTCGACGTCACTCTGGACCTGACCGTGTCCGCCGGGGAGCTCCTGGAGGCGGTGGACGAGTCGGCGGCCACGGCCGTCGTTCCCGGCGCCGTCACCGGTCCGCCCTGGGCCGGTGTGCTGCCCCCTCGGCGTGACTGGCGTCCCGAGCCAGGGCTGCCGGCGCCCGACGCGTTGCGGGCCGTGGTCGGTGCGGCGGTCGCCGAATTCCGGGCGCGGACCGAGGAGTTGGGTCCTGAGCGGCGTACCAGAGCCGAGCTCGACCGGATCGGGCGGGACATCTGGTCCCGGGCCGTCGGGGACACGCGTCTGCCGGTGCGGGCCGTGCACGCGGCACAGTCCCTCGGCTTCCTGCGCCCCGGTGCGCAGGGCTCCGACGAGTCGTCGCTCGCGCTGTTCTCGTCGGGTGCGTGGCTGCGGTTGCGCACGCCGTACGGGTCCGTCGCCGTGCGGCGCGCGGGGCTCGGGGCGCTGGATGTGAGCGTCTCCCGCTAGCTTCGGGGCGGGGTCGGGGGCGCGTCTGCGCTCGGCGGGGTGTCCCCGTCCGGTTTCGGTCAGCCCGCCGTGTTCACCATCGACGCCGCCGCGTACGTCAGGTAGTTCCACAGCGTGCGCTCGTGTTCCTCGGAGAGGCCGAGTTCGTCGACGGCGTCCCGCATGTGCTTCAGCCAGGCGTCGTGGGCCGCTCGGTCGACCGTGAAGGGGGCGTGGCGCATCCGCAGGCGGGGGTGGCCGCGGTTCTCGCTGTACGTGGTCGGGCCGCCCCAGTACTGGATCAGGAACAGGGTCAGGCGCTCCTCCGCCGGGCCCAGGTCCTCCTCGGGGTACATCGGCTTGAGGATCGGGTCCTCGGCGACACCCTCGTAGAAACGGTGGACGAGGCGGCGGAAGGTCTCCTCCCCGCCGACCTGCTCGTAGAAGGTCTGCTCCTGAAGCGTGCCGCGCCGAATCTCATTCACCTCCCCATGGTCTCAGACGCCAGGACCGAGGACCGCAGACTTAGGACCCTCCCGGCACTCGCCCCGCGCCGCGTCCCGCAGGACAGTGGAGGCATGAGCGCGCACGCTCTCGACAAGGACCTCGACGCCCTCGCCGCCACGGCGCGGGCGGAACTCGTGCGGCAGATCGACCGGAGCGGGGCCTGGGCCGGGGACCCGGTGTGGCGGGAGGTGTTCGAGGCCGTCCCGCGCCATCTCTTCGTGCCGTACTACTACGTCGGTGTCGTCGGCGGCTACGAGCGCCGCTGGGGCGAGAGCCCCGACCCCGTCGCCCGGGAGCACTGGATGCGCGGCGCCTACGCCGACGTACCGCTCGCCACCCGGCTGCGCGACGGGGAGCTGCTCTCCTCCAGCAGCCAGCCCTCGCTGATGGCGATGATGCTGGCCGCCCTGGGAGTCGAGGACGGGGACCGGGTGCTGGA
This sequence comes from Streptomyces sp. NPDC003635, assembly GCF_053587635.1. Taxonomy (NCBI): domain Bacteria; kingdom Bacillati; phylum Actinomycetota; class Actinomycetes; order Kitasatosporales; family Streptomycetaceae; genus Streptomyces; species Streptomyces sp. NPDC003635. The sequence continues at coordinate 34,714 of NZ_JBSFOK010000032.1, forward strand.
GATCGGCGCGGGCACCGGGTACAACGCCGCCCTGCTCGCCCGGCGGCTCGGCGACGACGACCTCGTCACCACCATCGATCTGGACCCGGAGATCACCGAGTCCGCGCGGCGGCATCTGGCCGTCGCCGGCCACCACCCCGTCGTCCTCACCGGGGACGGCGCCCGCGGCGCTCCGGAGCGCGCGCCCTTCGACCGGATCATCGCGACCTGCACCCTGCCGTCGATCCCGCGCGCCTGGCTCGCCCAGTGCCGGGCCGGCGCCCGGATCCTGGCCCCGATGGCCACCGGGCTGCTGACCCTGACGGTCGAGGACGCCGAGCGCGCCGAGGGCCGGTTCCTGCACACGCCCGCCTACTTCGTCCCGTTGCGCGGCGGCGACCGGGCCGACGCCGAACCGGCACCCCTCGGCGGAGTGCCGCGCCGGGCCAGGGAGCACGAGCTGTTCCGCTTCCTGCTGGCGCTCAGCCGGGACAGCCTGGACCCGCAGGAGGCGTACGCGATGTGGGACCGCGAGGGCGCGCCCGAGCGCGGGCGCTACGGCATCACCGTCAGTGGTGAACGCCAGTGGGCCTGGCTGGACGACCCGGAGGGGCCGTACGCCTGGCCCCTCCGGTGAAGGGCCTCAGCCCCGGCGGATGGTGATCGTCGTCCACGCGCCCACGTGGACGCGGTCGCCGTCCTGGAGCGGTACCGGGACGAACGGCTGGATCGGGTCCTCGGAGCCGTTCACCGTGGTGCCGTTCGTCGAGTTCTGGTCGACGACCGCCCAGGTGCCGTCCGGCTGCTGGACCAGCACCGCGTGCTGGTGCGAGACGCCCGGGTCCTCCGGCGGCACCGACAGGTCGATGTCGGGGGTGTCGCCGGTGGAGTGCCGACGGCGGCCGATGGTGACCTGGTTGCCGGTGAGCGTGCGCTGTTGCTCCGGCGAGTACGCGGGCAGGTTCAGGCCCGCGGCCTCGGGGCCGGAGCGCTGCATCATCGCCATGAAGTACTCACGGTCCGGGCCGATCGTCGCCGTCCAGGTAGCCGGCTGCTGCGAGTAGGCCGGTCCGGGCGGCGCGGTGCCGACGCCGGGCTGGGGGTAGCCGTAGCCGCCGCCCTGGGGCGGACCGCCGGGGGCGCCGGCGGACGGGGGCGAGATCACCCAGTCGTCCTCGCCGCCGCCGAAGGACGGGCCGCCGGGCTGCTGGCGGTGCGTCTCCTGCGGGAAGCCGGGCGGGGGAGGGGACTGGAACGCCTGCGGAGCGCCTCCGGGACCGCCGTGGCCACCCGGGCCACCGGGACCGCCAGGACCCGCGGGCGGCGTGGGACCGGGCGGGGGCGGGACCGGACGCGAGGGGTCACCACCGAAGCCGGACGGACCACCGGGACCACCGGGGCCCTGGCCTCCGGGGCCACCCTGGCCGCCGAAACCGGGACCGCCGGAACCGCCAGGACCGCCGGGTCCACCGAAGGGACCCGGACCACCGGGCGCACCCGGGCCGCCAGGTCCGCCCGGTCCCGCGGACGGATCCGTCCCGAACGGCGGGATCGGCTCGGCCGGTCGGTTCATCTGCGACGGCCGGGAGCTCTGGTAGTCGTACGCGTCACCCCCGCCGTAGGACGGCCCGGGCGGCTGCTGGAAGCGGGCGGCCGGGCTGGGACCGGGACCGGGGGCCGGCGGGCGCGGGGCGGCCGGGGTGTACGAGGTCGCCGTGTTGGTCAGGAAGTTCCACCGGCACTCCTCGCAGAAGGGCGCACCGCCCTCCCGGGGCGTACGGCACTGCGGGCACAGCTCCGGCTCGGGGTCCGGTACGGCGGACAGATGACCCCGCGGGCCACCGGGCTGTCCACCGGGGCCGCCGGGCGGCGGCGGGAAGCCGTAGCCACCGCCGGGCGGGGGCGGCGGAGGGGGTGGAGGCACGGCACCCGCCATGCGGTGACCGCAGACCTCGCACCAGTCGTCGGAACCCGACTGGTGTCCGTTCGGGCAGGTCGGCATGTCGGCGCTTCCCCCTCTCCTTTCCGGCCGTTGTGGCCGGATTTCTCCAACCCCGAGGGGTCAGGCTCGCGTTATGGCTCGGGCACTTCTCAAGGCGCCGGTCGTGTCACTTCTTTACACGAACAGTCTTTGTGGACCGGGTCTCGAGAGTCATCTCGTCGGCCTCCGCGACCTTCGCCTTCAGTCGCACAGTACCTGCCGCGGCGTCGACCACGTCCACCACCTTCGCAAGGAGTTTCGCCGTATCGGCGTTTCCGGAGGCGCTGGCGAGCTGAACGGCCCGGCCGAGTTTGGCGGTTGCCCCGTCCATATCGCCCGCTTTGCGCAGATCGAGCCCTTGTTGAATGGCTTGTGCCAGTTCGGCCTGCCCGGTGTAGTGGGCGACCTGGGGGTTGATCGACGTCGAGGCGACCATGTCGTCGGTCCACACGGCCCGTACCAGGCCTTGCGCGCCTAGGTTCTGGACGCTGCCGTCCGGCTGCGGGACGACCAGCGATACCCGGGCCGCGAGCATCTCCCGGCCCAGGTCGGCGGCCGGCACCTCCACACATACGTGGTAGTCACGGGACTCGTCTCCCCAGGAGCCGGTGGGGTAGTCCCCCGAGCGCGGCCCCGACTCGGTCCGCCGGTCGGTCAACTCCTCCACCGTTGGAGCGACTTGCTTGACGAACTTGATGGTCGTGCCCACCGGCGTCCACACCCGCAGGGCGACGTCGGCGACCTCCTTGCCCATCGCCGTCTCCATCATCTGCGTGAAGTCGGCGGCCAGGCCCGCCGGGTCGGCGACGATGTCGGCGGTGCCGAGGAGCGCGGAGGCGATGCCTGTGACTTCTTTCACTTCCCAATCGGTGCCCACACCGCGTGCGTCACAGGTGAAACGGCCGGCACAGGCGTCGAGCGCGGCCCGCAGATCCTCCGGTGACTCGTGTTCATTGCGGCCGTCGGTGAGCAGGATGCCGTGGCGGATGGCGACGTCCGCGGAGGACAGCAGCCGGTCCGCGAGCCGCAGCCAGGTGCCGATGGCCGTACCGCCGCCCGCGCTGAGCGCCCGCAGCGCCCGCTTGGCCTGCTCCCGGGTGGTGGCGTCGGCGACCGCGAGCCTGCCGCCGCCGGGGTAGACCTCCTTGGCGACGTGCGTGCCGCCGACCACCGCGAAGTGCACCCCGTCGCGCAGGGTGTCGATGGCGGCGGCCGTCGCGTCGCGCGCGTTGCGCATCTTGGTCGGCGGGTAGTCCATCGAACCCGAGCAGTCGACCATGATCGCCACCGCCGCGGACGGGCCCTGGCCCGCCGTGAACAGGTGGGGTGCCGCGACCGCGCTGCCGATCGTGCCGCCGCCGGTCGCGGTGACCGTGACGATGGCGTTGACCTCGCGGCCGCCCTCGGGGAGGTACTCGTTCTGGTACACGTCCATCGAGAACTGCGGCACGTTCGACTTCGAGAAAATGGCCATGCCTTGTCTGACTCCCCCTGAAGCACCCCACCGGGGTGGGGTGACGGCTGATGACGGACCGGTCCCCTCCGGCCCGTCGAGGCTGTTCCCCGCTGCGTGGCCTCAGGCCGATCCTGCCCCCATCGGCGGGGCCGGGAACGGCAGCACGGCCACTGTTACGTTGTCGTGGCCCCCGCCGTCGAGCGCGTGCCCGACCAGCACCTGGGCGCTGTGCAGGGGCCGTACGGCCGCGTCGAGTGGCACCACGTCGGCCATCTCCTCGGCCGCCTCGGCGTAGTTCCACAGGCCGTCGGTGCAGACCACCACCACACCAGGGCGGTCCGGCTTGAAGGAAGCGGTGTGCGGCTCCAGTTCGTAGGCGTCCGCGCCGAGCCACCCCGTGATCGCGTGGGCGCGCTCGTCGGCGTAGGCCTCGGCCTCGTTCATCAGGCCCGCGGCGACCATCTGCGCGGCCCAGGAGTCGTCCTCGGTGAGCCGGGCCGGGGGTGTGCTGCGGTCCACCGGGACCCAGTAGGCGCGGCTGTCGCCGACCCAGCCGACGACCAGCAGCCCCGAGGTGATCACGGCACCGACCAGGGTGCACGCGGGGGCGTTCTGGTGCGGGGCGTGCTCGCGGGCGGTAGCGGGCTCGCCGGCCAGCGCGTTGACCGCGCGGGAGGCGGCCACGATCGCCTCGTGCATCGCCTGCTGCGGATGGGTGCCCTGCGGCAGGGCGGCCAGCAGCGCGTCGCTCGCGGCCCGGGACGCGGCCAGCGAGGCGTCGTCGGGGCGGGTCGCCGAGGAGACGCCGTCGCAGACGACCGCCAGCAGGGCGGGGGAGCCGTCGGCGAGGGCCGTGCACCCTACGGCGAAGGCGTCCTCGTTGCGGTGGTGGCGCAGTCCGCGGTCGCTGACGGCCGCGAGAGGGCCGCACTCCTGCTCCATGTGGTCGCGCTCGCGGGGCTGGGCGTGCCCGCAGTTCTCGCAGTAGCCGTCGTGGTCGACGCGCCCCGCCCGGCAGGCCACGCACGTCTTCACCGCCTCGGCGGGGGCGATCCGCGGGTCGGGCGCCTGGAGCGGGTACTCCTCGGGCTCCGGCGCGCGGTCGAACCGCACGCCCGAGTGACCGCGGCCGTCCGACTCCAGGCCCTGCAGCTCGCCGGGCAGATGGACCGCCGGCGGGGTGTCGGAGCTGTCCGGCTCGGAGGCGTGCGGCCAGGCGACGTCGGCGGCGCCGGGCGGCGGGGCCGGCAGGGGCGGTTCCGTGCCGTTCACGGCGGTCGGCGCCTCGGCGAGCGCGGACAGGTCGTATCCGCACTTCTCGCAGAAACGGTCACCCGAGAGCAGCGGTTCCGCGCAGCTCGGGCACTTCGACAGAGCGGCCTGCTGGGGCATCTGCGACATCAACTACACCCACGTCCGGGGGCGGTAACGATTGGCACGTTCCACCAGGTCGATCCTCTCCTCGCCGCCTTGCGCGAGCCGGGCCAGCATGCGGTACGAACGCTCGAGGCCGAACCGCAGTCCCCGCTCGTCCAGACCGCTGCCGAGCAGCGTCCGTCCCCCGGCGGCGGTGGGAACGGAACCTTGGCCACCGGAGAGTATCCAGTCCAAGGCACAGCCGAGCACCTCCGCGGCCAACTGCTCGCGGCGCGCCGGATCCAGGCCGTACGCCTGCAGCGCCTCCACCTGTCCGGCCGCGGCGGTGAGGTCCTCCTGGAACGGTACGTCACCGGCGACCGCCGTGCGCTGCCGCAGCCGGGCCCGTACGGCCGCCACCCGCGCGGCCGTGTAATGGATCGAGCTCTCCGGCACCGACTCCAGCGTGGTGACGGCGCTGCGCCGGTCGCCCGTGGCGAGCTGGACGCGCGCCAGGCCGAACGCGGCGCTCACATAGCTCGGATCGGTGGACCAGACCAGGCGGTAGTACTCGGCGGCGTTGTCGAGCTGGCCCAGCACCTCCGCGCACAGGCCGAGGGCCAACTTGGGCGCGGGCTCGCCGGGGAAGGCGTCGTAGACGGCGTCGAAGGCGAGCGCGGCGCCCTCGTGATCGCCGGTCACCAGGGCGGCCACGCCCCGGTACCAGACCACCCGCCAGTCGTCGGGCCGCTCCGCCTCCAGATCCAGCAGGGTCCGGTGGGCGGTGCCCGCGTCGCCGTTCTCCAGCCAGGCCCGCACCTGCCGCAGCCGGGTCTCGGTGGACGGCGCCGGGGCCGCGGCGAGCGCGCCGGCGAGTTCGGCGGGCGCGGAGGCCAGCAGGCCCGCGAGGAAACCGGCGTTGGGGTCGCCGGGGTCCACGTGCGGCACCGGCAGCGCGAGGGCCGCGGCGGCGGTGTCGACAGGCTTGACCAGGCCGGCGGAGAGGGCGGGGGCGGCCGTACTCCGGTCCCGCGCCCCGAGCCGGGAGACCTCGCCGTCCAGCTTGGGGAACAACTCCGTGTCCGTGACCCTGACTTCGGGTCCGAACAGCGTCGACAGCGCGGGCCTGGCCCGTCCCGTCTGGAGCGACACCACCTCCCGCAGCACGCCCGTCAGCTGCTCCGCCATCTCCTGCGCGGAGGCGAACCGGCGGGCCGGGTCCGGGTCCGTGGCGCGCACCAGGAGCCGGTAGAAGGACTCGTACTGCCGGAAGACCTCGATGTTGTCCGGGTCGGGCAGGGAGTCCACGAAGACGTTGGTGTAGCCCTGGAAGTCGAAGGTCAGCACCGCCAGGGTGCGGGCGACGGTGTACAGGTCGCTGGCCACCGACGGGCCCACGTCCGCGACCTCCGGTGCCTGGTAGCCGACCGTGCCGTAGATGGCCGACTCCTCGTCGTCCATGCGGCGCACGGCGCCCATGTCGATGAGCTTGAGCTGGCTCTCGGTCTGGATGGCGTTGTCGACCTTGAAGTCGCAGTACAGCAGGTTGCGGCTGTGCAGATGACCGAGCGCCTCCAGGGCCTCGATGCCGTAGGCGCACGCCTGCTCCACCGGCAGCGGATCGCGTTTGCCCGCGCCCGTGCGGCGGTCGTTGGCGATCTCCTTGAGGGACTTGCCGCCGACGTACTCCATGACGATGTAGCCGTCGAGGGAGCCGGTGCGCTGGTCGAGGTGTTCGACGAAGTTGTAGATCCGCACGATGTTGGCGTGCTCGATCTCCGCGAGGAAGCGTCGCTCGGAGATCGCGGCGGCCATCGCGTCCTGGTCGCCGGTGTCCAGCAGGCCCTTGAGGACCACCCAGCGGTCGGAGACCGCGCGGTCCACGGCGAGGTAGACCCAGCCGAGCCCGCCGTGCGCCAGACAGCCCACGACCTCGTACTGGCCGTGCACCACGTCCCCGGACTTCAGCTTCGGGACGAAGGAGTACGGGTGCCCGCACTTGGTGCAGAAGCCCTCCGTACGGCCCGGCCGGTCACCGCGCGAGCGGCCCACCGGCGCCCCGCAGTCCGAGCGCGAGCAGAACCGCTTGCGCTCGGGCACCTCGGGGTTGTCCAGGACCATCGCGCGCGGGTCGGGCCGCGGCACGTCCGGCACGTCGACCAGGCCCACCCCGATCCGCCCCCGGCCGGAGGCGCTCGCCGCCGCGCCGGAGCTGCGCACCGACACCGAGCGACCGGTGGACCGGCCGGACAGCGACCGCGAGAGCCGCCCGGACACCGAGCGGCGCGACTTCGACGACTGCGACGACGTACGCGAACTCGCGCGGCTGCTGGAGCGGGAACTCGAACTGCCGGAACCGCCCTTGCCGCCGCCGGACACCCCGGTCGGGGCGGAGCCGACCGCGCCGGAGGCGGAGACCACCGGCGCCAGACCGCAGGTGTCGCAGTACAGCTCGCCGCCGCCCACGTCCTCGTAACTGCCCTCGCAGCCGGGCCGCTGACAGGTCCGCTGTGCCTGACTCATGACGTCTCCCCCCGACGGTCCTCAGGGCCGCCCTGCCCCGGCACACGCGGGGCGCCCAGCTGTTCGGCGGCCGCCTGCTGGTAGCGCAGGACGGCCTGTTCCGCGACCCGCAGGTCGCAGGGCGCGCTCCACAGCATGCGCCGGGCCGCGTCGTACCGCTCGATCAGGAACGGGTCCTCGGCCAGGCCGTGCCGGGCGACCTTCGCCTTGTACGCGTCCAGCCGGCCGCGCAGCTCCGCGCGGACCGCGAGCGGCGCGGTGACCGCGGTCAACGACTCGCGGGCGCGCAGCAGTTCGTCCTCCGCCTTCTGCTCCAGGGACTCCAGCAGCGGCGACAGACGGTGCCACTGGCCGTGCCTGCGGTACTCGGCGGCCGTCGCGAGCTGTTCCTGGAGCACGGTCGGCGGGCCGCTGACGACCGGCACCTCGGTGGCGGCGATCTTCGCGAGGACCTCGCCGCGCGCGGTGCGGGCCTCGGCGAGCGTGCGGTCCGCGCGGGAGAGCACGTCCCGCAGCTTCACCAGCCGCGCCTCCGCGTCCTGCCGGACGGTGAGCACGGCGTCGATCTCCCGGCGCACGTCCTCCAGGGCGCGCGCCTCACGGTCGTAGACCGTGGTGTCCGGCTTGCCGCCGCCGGGGGCCGAACTGCCCTGGGTGGGCAGCCAGTGGGCGAGCGGGTCGGAGACCACCTCGGAGCGCAGCTTCGTCAGCGTGCGCGTGATCCGCTCCAGATCGTCGCCCGCCGGGTGCTCGCCCGGGCGGACGCCGACGGAGTGCGCGAGCTTGCGGGTGCGCTGGAGCTCCGCGGCCAGTAAATCGATCCGGGCGGGCAGCGCCGACCAGACCGCGTCGGCGGCGACCACCATGTCCAGCGAGGACGCGTACAGCTCGTTCATCCGGTCCACCAGCGTCACCAGCGAGAACCGCTCGCTGAGCTTGCCCGAACCGCCGTGCAGGGTGGGCGCGTTGGCGGTCGCGGTGGTGGCACCGGCGACCGTGACCGACTCGCCGCGCAGCAGCTCGGTCAGCTCCACCAGGTCCTCGCGGCTGGACCAGCGACGCCGGGAACGGATCTCACGAGCGCCGCGCAGGGCGGCCGTGTAGGCGTCGAAGTAGGCCCACAGCAGGGTGATCGATGCCTCGGCGGCCGTCCAGCGCTCCTTGGTGACGCCGGTCAGCTCGGCCCCTTCGAGGAGTCGGCGGCCCGCGTGGTCCTGGAGGGCGAGCAGCGAGGTCTCGATCGCCTCGTGCTCCGCGCCGAGCCGCGCCAGCGCACGGTCCACCTCGTCCCGGTCCATCACCGGCCCGGGGGGTCCCGTGACGCCCATCGATCACCTCTCGCTGCTGTGTTGTGTGGCTGGGGGAGTTGTTGCTCGGACGTGCGGTTCAGCTCGTGCGGAGGTACTGCGGTGCGGGCGGCTCCGAGTCCTTCGACTCCGCTCCCAGTGTCGCCGAGAGCCACTTGTCGTACGACGCCTGCCAGCCGCCGGAGGTGTCCTTGCGATAGTCCACCAGGATCCGGTTGACCCGGCGTACCAGATCGTCGGCGTCCTTCTTCATCGCCACGCCGTAGTACTCGGTGGTGAACGCGGCACCCTTCAACTCGACCGTCGGGTCCTGCGCGGCCTGGCTCGCGGCGAGGGCGCCGTCGGTCACCACCGCGTCCACCTCGCCCAGTTGGAGCCGGACCAGGCAGTCCAGCTGGTTGGGCACGGTGTGGGAGATGTCGGCGGAAGGGGGCAGTTCGCCGTCCTTCCGGCCCTGCTCCAGGGTGGAGTACGCCGTCGAACCCTCCGCGGTGCAGATCGTGCGGTCGGCGAGGGTGTCGTCGTAGCCCGTCACAGGGGAGGACTTGGGGGCCAGGACCTGTTGGCCGGTCTTGAAGTAGGGGGCGGAGAAGGCGACGTCGGCGAGCCGGTCGCAGTTGATCGTCATGGTGCGCACCACCATGTCGACCCGGCCCTCCTGGATCGCCGGGATGCGCTGGTTGGTGGGGATCGCCTTGAACTGCACCGCGTCCGGGTCGCCGAGGATGTCCTCCGCGATCCGGTGCACCAGGTCGATGTCGAAGCCCTCCAGCTCAGCGGTGCCGGTGCTGTTGGGGTTGCGGTAGCCCCAGCGGTAGCTGTTCTGGTCGACGCCGACGATCAGCTTGCGCTTCTCGCCCTGCCGGTTCTTGATCGCCTCGATGGTGGGGCCGTTCGCGCCGGACGGGGAGAGCGTCTGCTTCTCCGGGTCCACGCACTCCTCCTCGGCGCGCGCGGGCCCCGCCTTCCCGACGCCCTGACCGCCGACGCCGGTACTGCCGTCCCCGGCGGCCTGCGTGAGCGGCAACAGCAGCGCGAGCAGCACCGCCAGGGCGCACACCGCCGCCATCGCTCCCACTCCGCCCCAGCCCTTCAGACTGGCCCGCAGCCGTCGCGCATGCATGGTCACGCCCCCTCTCACCGGTACTCCGACAGCCTGCGGCCGATGCCGAGGACCGCGCCCACCGCGCCCAGGACGGCGAGTACGGCGGCGCCCGTGGTCAGGCCCGACATCGCGTCCCGGCCGTCGCCGGCCGCCGACTTGAACTCGGTCGTCTCGTGCTTCAGCGCGAGGGCGAGGTTCGCGTCGACGCTGTCGAAGCACTCGCCGGTGGTGCCCTTGGCGCCGATCACCTTGTCCAACGCCTGCTGGTACTCGCCGTTCTCGTCCTCCGCGCGGGCGGCCGAGTGGCGCTTCTTCCACTCCGCCATGTTCCCCACGGCCGCGGTGACCGGCTGCTCGCCCGCCCGGTCGTCGGCGAGGTCCTCCGCGAGGGCGAGGCCCTTGCCGAGGGTGTCCATGTCCTGCTGGAAGTCGTAGTCGTAGGCGTCGTACGTCTCCTCGCCGACCTTCTTCGTCTCGGCGCCGCGGGAGACCAGGGTCAGGTTCTCGTTGCCGCGGGCCTTCAGGGAGGCGATCCGGGCGTCGTGCAGGACGTTCAGCGAGCGCACGCCGTGGTCGTAGGAGTCGTTCAGGCTCGCGCGGGCCACCGCGTGGCCGACCACCAGCCAGAGCAGGACCACGGTGGCGGTGGCCGTGGCGGCGACCAGGCCGTGGTTCAGGACGCGGTTGGTACGGCGGTAGTTGCGGTGCTGGGCCCAGGCGAGGGCGGCGAGCGCGAGGACGCCGAGGGCTATCGCGGCCCAGGGGTACGGAGTGGCGTCGGCGTAGTCGGCGCGCAGCCGCTGGTTCTCCTTCTTGTAGAGATCCTCGGCGGCCGGGAGCATCTCCTGCTGCATCTTCTCGTTGGCGTAGCGCAGGTAGGCGCCGCCGACGGGGAAGCCCTGGCGGTTGTAGGTGCGGGCCTGTTCGACGAGGCCCTTGTACTCCGGGAGCAGGCGGTTGAGCTTGGCGATGGCCTGGGCGGAGGGGGAGTCGGGGTCGGAGTTGGCGGCGGCCGTGACGAGCTTCTCGGCGGCCGTGCGGATGCCCTTCTCGTACCGGACGCGGTTGACGCCGGTCTCCTGGCGGCCGGCCAGGAAGCCGCTGGAGGCGGCGGTGTTGGCGTCGGCGAGCGAACGGTAGATGTCGGCGGCGTCGGAGCTGAGCGGCTGGCTGCTGTGCAGGACGTCGTCGGCGGCGGCGGTGCGCTCGGTGACCTGCCAGGCGGTGACGGCGCCGAAGGCCACGACGAGGAGGGCGAGGACCGCGCCGATGATGCGGAGTCGGCCGGGCTCGGTGGTGGCGGCGGCCCGAAGCCGGTCGAGGCCCTCGGCGAAGGCGGTGCGGCGCGTGTCCGGCGGTGCGGTGTGGACGCTCCGCGCATGCTGCGGCGGCACCGACGGCATGGTGGGCACGCCGGGCTGCGGTGGTGGTGGCGCGGTACGTGTCTCCGGCTGTGTCACTTCGACCTCCCCCATGGTCATCCGTCGCCCGCAAGTATCACTGGCGGGACCGACATTCGTCACGGTGGGTCCGCCGGCAGCCTCGCAGTATCCCGGATCACCCCCTGCCCATGAATACGCCCCACGAATCGGTTCGGTTCCGACGGGGGCGGTCCGGTGCGGGGAGGGGGGAGGCGGGGGGCTCCGGCGCGGCGCCTTGGCGACGGTGGGCGGCGGGCTCGGCGTTGTGGGTGACGGCGGTGGCGTGGGTGGTCGGGGGGCGGTGGGCTTGGCGTGGGTGAGCGAATGCCCTGGCGCGGGTGGATGACGGGCTTGGTGTGGGTGGGGGACGTCCCGTGGTGCGGTGGGCGAAGGCCGTGGTGTGGGTGGGGGACGGCCGTGGTGCGGGGAAGGCATGCCGCCCTGCGGTTCGAGACCGCGGGTGGTGCGCGGGTGCTCAGCCGGTGGGCGATGGCTGTGGCGTGGGTGGGCGACCGGCCTGGCGCATGTGGGCGAAGGGTTGGTGTTGGTGGGGGACGGCCGTGGTGTGGGTGGGGGACGGCCGTGGTGCGGGGAAGGCATGCCGCCCTGTGGTTCGAGACCTCGGGCGGTGCGCGAGGTGCTCAGCCGGTGGGCGATGGTTGTGGCGTGGGTGGGCGACCGGTCTGGCGCAGGTGGGCGAAGGGTTGGTGTTGGTGGGGGACGGCCGTGGTGTGGGTGGGGGACGGCCGTGGCGCGGGGAAGGCATGCCGCCCTGTGGTTCGAGACCTCGGGCGGTGCGCGGGTGCTCAGCCGGTGGGCGGCGGCCGTGGCGTCGGTGCTCGAAGTGCTCACCGTTCGAAGTGGTCCCGTGCTCTTCTCTCCGGTTCCGGTCCCGCACCCACGTGGTCCAGCCCCAGCAGCAACGCCCCCAGGACCGGTGGGGCCGTCACCACGCTCGGGGTCGCCTTCGGGGCCCGGTCCGCCAGCAACTCCCTTATGCGGCCGTCCAGTAGGGGGTGTCGAGCCGCCAGAACACTGCCGCCCAGGATTACCGGGGTCTCCTCCGTCAGGAGGTCCAGCCGGGTCAGGGCCACCGTCGCCATCGTCACCACCTCGTCCGCGAGGCGGTCGATCAGGGAGCCGGCCACCCGGTCGCCCGTCACGGCCGTGGCGAACAGGACCGGGGTCAGCTCGTGCCGGCGGCTCTGCGGGATGTGCTCCAGGTGCAGGGCCTCGATCAGCGCGGGCATGTCCGCCAGGCCGAAGTGGGCCGGCAGCGTGCGGGCCAGTGCCGTCCACCCGCCCCGGCCGTCCTCCGCCCGCGCCGCGTGCCACAGCGCCTCCTCCGCCAGGCCCCAGCCGCCGCCCCAGTCACCGGAGATGCGGCCCAGCGCCGGGAAGCGGGCCGTGCGGCCGTCGGGAAGCATGCCCACGCAGTTGATGCCCGCTCCGCAGACGACGGCCACTCCTCGCGGCTCGGCCACCCCCGCCCGCAGGATCGCGAACGTGTCGTTGCGGACCTCGACCGTCGCACCCCACCCGCGCGCGTCCAGCGCGGCCGTCAACTGTTCCTCCTCCACCGGGAGATCCGCGTTCGCCAGGCACGCCGACACATGCGTCACCGCGTCGACGCCCGCCTCCGCGAAGGCCCGCCGCACCGCCTCCTCGACCTTGTCCACCGCCGCCGTCACCCCGACAGCCGGCGGCCGGAACCCGCCCGCGCGCGCCGTGCCGATCACCTCGCCGTCGGCCGTGACCACCGCCACGTCGGTCTTGCTGTTCCCCGCGTCGACGGCGAGAACACTGCCCGTCATGCCCACGCGAGGTGCTCCCGGTTGTGTGCGATCAGTCGGTCGGTGAGCGTCTCGGCGTACGCGTACTGACCGATGAGGGGATGCGCCAGCAGCGCCCGGAACACCCGGTCCCGTCCGCCCCGCAGCGCGGCCTCCAGCGCCAGTTCCTCGTACGCCGTCACGTTCGCCATCAGTCCCGCGTACAGCGGATCCACGTCCGGCACCGGCAGCGGCGCCGCCCCCTGGGTGCTCACCGCGGCCTGCACCTCCACCACCGCGTCGTCCGGGAGGAAGGGCAGCGTGCCGTGGTTGTAGGCGTTGACCACCTGGTACGGGCTGCCGCCCCCGCCCAGCAGTGCCGCCGCCAGGTCCACCGCCGCCTCCGAGTAGTACGCCCCGCCCCGGCGGGAGAGCAGCTCCGGCTTCTCGTCGAGAGCCGGGTCCGCGTACAGCTCCAGCAACTCCCGTTCCATCGCCGCCACTTCGGCCGCCCGGGACGGCTTCTCGCGCAGTTCCCGCACCACCTCGTCATGCGCGTAGAAGTAGCGCAGGTAGTACGACGGGACCACGCCCAGCCGGTCCAGCAGCGGGCGCGGCAGCCGGAGGTCGTCCGCGATCCCTCCGCCGTGCTCCGCCAGCAGTTTCGGCAGGACGTTCTCGCCCTCGGGGCCGCCCAGCCGTACCCCCGTCTCCCACGTGAGGTGGTTCAGGCCCACATGGTCCAGGTGGATGTCCGAAGGGGCCACGCCCAGCAGGTTCGCGAACCGCCGCTGGAAGCCGATCGCCACGTTGCACAGCCCCACCGCGCGATGCCCGGCCTGGAGCAGGGCCCGCGTCACGATCCCCACGGGGTTGGTGAAGTCGATGATCCACGCGCGCGGGTTGGCCCGCCGGACCCGTTCCGCGATGTCCAGCACCACCGGCACCGTCCTGAGCGCCTTCGCCAGGCCTCCCGCGCCGGTGGTCTCCTGGCCCACGCAGCCGCACTCCAGCGGCCAGGTCTCGTCGTCGTCGCGGGCCGCCTGGCCGCCGATGCGGAGCTGGAGCAGCACCGCGTCCGCGTCCGCCACCGCCCGGTCCAGGTCGCTCGTCGTCACCACCCGGCCCGGGTGGCCCTGCCGGGCGAGGATCCGGCGGGCCAGACCGCCGACCAGCTCCAGTCGCTCGGCCGCCGGGTCCACCAGGACCAGTTCCTCCACCGGCAGGGCGTCCCGCAACCGGGCGAAGCCGTCGACGAGTTCGGGCGTGTAGGTCGAGCCTCCGCCGACCACGGTCAGTTTCATCAGAGTCAGCCCTTCACTCCGGTCAGCGTGACGCCCTCGACGAACGCCTTCTGGGCGAAGAAGAACACGAGGATCACGGGGGCCATGACCAGCACGGTCGCGGCCATGGTCAGGTTCCAGTCGGTGTGGTGCGCGCCCTTGAAGGACTCCAGGCCGTAACTGAGCGTCCAGGCACCGGGGTTCTCGGAGGCGTAGATCTGCGGGCCGAAGTAGTCGTTCCAGGCGTAGAAGAACTGGAACAGGGCCACCGCGGCGATGCCCGGCTTCGCCATCGGGACGACGACCCTCAGCAGCGTCCTGAACTCGCCGCAGCCGTCCACGCGGGCCGCGTCCAGATACTCGTTCGGGATCGTCAGCAGGAACTGGCGCAGCAGGAAGATGGAGAACGCGTCCCCGAACGCCATCGGGATGATCAGCGGCCACAGGGTGCCCGACAGATCCAGCTGCTTCGCCCAGAACAGGTACATCGGGATGATCACGACCTGCGGCGGCAGCATCATCATCGCGATGACCAGCATCAGCGACAGATTCCGGCCCCGGAAGCGGAACTTGGCGAGCGCGTACGCCACCGGGAGCGACGACACGACCGTGAGCAGGGTGCCGAGACCGGCGTACAGGAGCGTGTTGCGCCACCAGGTGAGGAAGCCGGGGGTGTCCCAGACCCGGCGGTAGTTGTCCCACTGCCAGGTGTCGGGGACGAGGTCGCGGGTGAGTGCCTGCTGGTCGCTCATCAGGGAGGTGAGGACCACGAAGACGAAGGGGAGCGTGAAGAAGAGCGCCGCCGCGACGCCCAGGGCGTGCACCGCGATCCACTCCAGCAGCGAGCGGCGCCGGGCGGTGCGTTCGTCCTCGCTCGGAGGGTTCAACCGGACGGGTTTGTCGAGTACTTGAGTCATCAGTCACCTGCCCCGAGCAGCCCGCCGCGGCGGCGCATCAGCAGTGCCGTGAACGCCATGGCGAGGGCGAAGAGGACCAACGCGACCACACAGGCGGCGCCGTAGTCGAAGCGCTGGAAGCCGAGGTTGTAGACGAGCTGGGGGAGCGTCAGCGTCGACTTGTCGGGGTAGCCCGGCTCGAAGGACTGCCCCGACCCGCCGATGACACCGGAGGCGACCTTCCCGGCCACCAGCGGCTGGGTGTAGTACTGCATCGTCTGGATCACACCCGTGACCACCGCGAACAGCACGATCGGGGAGATGTTCGGCAGCGTCACGTACCGGAACCGCTGCCACGCCGACGTACCGTCCAGCTCGGCGGCCTCGTACTGCTCCTTCGGTACGTCGAGGAGCGCGGCCATGAAGATGACCATCAGGTCGCCCACGCCCCACAGGGCGAGCGCGGTGAGCGCCGGCCTGGACCAGTCGGGGTCCGTGAACCAGCCGGGTGCGGGCAGGCCCAGGCCGTCCAGGACCGAGTTCACCGGTCCCGTACCGGGGTTGAGCAGGAAGACAAAGGCGAGGGTGGCGGCGACGGGCGGGGCGAGGTAGGGCAGGTAGAAGAGCGTGCGGAACACGCCCGCGCCCGTCTTGATCTTCGTGATGAGCAGGCCGACCCCGAGTCCGAAGGCCACCCGGCAGGTCACCATCACCAGCACCAGCCACAGGGTGTTCCCCAGCGCGGGCCAGAACATGGGGTAGTCGGAGAAGACGTAACTCCAGTTGTCCAGGCCCCGGAACTCCGGGGTGTTGAAGCCGTCGTACTTCATCAGCGAGAAGTACGCCGTCGAGATCAGCGGGTAGGCGAAGAAGACCGAGAAGCCGATCAGCCAGGGGGAGAGGAAGGCCAGCGTCCGCAGGGCGGATCTGCGGCGCCGTACGGCGAGCGTGGACATGGGCGGCTACTTCGCCTGCTCGATGTCGCGGTCGATCTGCTCGGCGGTCTTCGCCAGGCCCCCCTTGAGGTCCTTGGCCTTGCCGGACTCGTACTGGTAGCTGAAGTCCTGGAGGGTCAGCTGGTAGGCGTCTCCGTTGACGGCGTTCGGGCTGGTCGTGGACTCCGGGTGCTGGGCGATGTCCAGGAAGGTCTTGAAGGCCGGTTCCGTCTTCAGATCGGGGGACTTCAGCGCCTCGAAGGTGGACGGCACGTTGTGGATGGCGTTGGAGAAGGCGACGACCGCCTCGGTGTCGGTCGTCATGTACTTCAGCAGCTCCCAGGCGGCGT
This sequence comes from Streptomyces sp. NPDC003635, assembly GCF_053587635.1. Lineage (NCBI taxonomy): Bacteria > Bacillati > Actinomycetota > Actinomycetes > Kitasatosporales > Streptomycetaceae > Streptomyces > Streptomyces sp. NPDC003635. Next base: position 51,078 of record NZ_JBSFOK010000032.1, read on the forward strand.
TCTGCTTCTTGCTCTGGGGGGCGATGCCGATGATCGTGCCGGAGAGGTAGCCCTTGCCGTACTCGTCGGCCTCGTCGTCGGCGACCGGCAGCGGCGCGGTGCCGATCTCGAAGCCGAGCCCCGCGGCCTCGGCCATGCCCAGCCGCCACTCGCCGTCGAGCTGCATGGCCACCTGGCCGGTGTGGAAGGGGTGCTTGGCGCCCCACTCGTCGCCGAAGGTGTTGCGGTACTTCTCCAGCTTCGTGAATCCGCCGAGGTCGTCGACGAGCTTCTTCTGGTACGTGAACATCTCCGCGAAGGCCGGGTCCTTGGCGACGTTCGACTTGCCGTCGGCGTCGAAGTAGGCGTGGTCCCACTGGGACATGTAGTGCGAGACGACCGTCTCGTAGCCGTGGTAGGTCGGCATAAACCCGAGCTGTTCATAGGAGTCGCCCTTGGGCTTCGTCAGCTTCTTCGCCACCTCGGCGAACTCCGACCAGGTCTTCGGCGGGGCCTTGATGCCGGCCGCCGCGAAGGCGTCCTTGTTGTAGTAGAGGCCGTAGGCGTCGCCGAGCAGGGGCAGGGCGCAGCGCTTGCCCTCGAACTGGGTGTAGTCGAGCATCGGCTTCGGGATCATCGCGTCCAGGTCGAGCCCGGACTTCTCGATGAACGGCTTCAGGTCGAGGAAGGCTCCCGAGGAGCAGAACTTGCCGACGTTCGACGTGGTGAAGGACGACACCACGTCGGGTCCGTTCGAACCACCCGCGCGCAGCGCCTGGTTGAGCTTGTCGTCGTTGATGTTGCCGACGACCTTCACCTTGATGTTCGGGTGCGCCTGCTCGAACCGGTCCACGTTCTCCTGGACGGCCTTCACCTCGGCGGGCGCGCTCCAGCCGTGCCAGAAGGTGATCGTGGTCTCGGCGTTCGGGTCGTCGTTCGCCCCGGATTCCGAGGATCCGGTGCAGGCGGTGGCGAGCAGAGCGAGGGACGCGGTCAGGACGCAAGCCGCATTTCGGGTGGATATGGGCATGGCGAGGTCTCCCTGGAGGGAAGGGTGGTGGTGGGACGGTTGCTGATGCTCAGCGCGAGGTGTCGAAGACCTCGTCGCGGGTCGTGGCCAGCGCGCTCTCCAGCGCGCCGCGCAGCACGGGCTGTTCGGTCACATCGCCCAGCACGAGCTGGGGCCGGGAGGCGGCGAGTTCCGCCAGTTCGGCCTGGACCAGGGCCAGCAGCCGCTCGCCCCCGGAGGCGAGGGCGCTGCCGCTGAGGACGACGAGTCCGGGGTCGAGCACGGAGACGAGCGAGGCGAGACCGGTGGCCAGACCGGTCGCGTAGGTGGCGAGGAGCTGCCGTTCGGGTCCGGCGCCGCTGTCCGCGGCCCGCGCCAGCACGGCGGCGGCGACCTCGGTGTACGGCCCCTCGGGGATGCCGCCGACGCCCAGCTCCCGGGCCAGCCGAGGGATGACCTGGGCGCCGGCCAGCTCCTGGTAGCCGCCGCTGTTGGTGCGGGTCACCTGGCGCACCAGGGGTGCGCCCGGCACCGGCAGGAAGCCGACCTCGCCGGCGCCGCCGGTGAAGCCGCGGTGCAGCCGGCCGCCGAGGACCAGGGCGGCGCCGAGTCCGGCCTCGTTCCACAGCAGCACGAAGTCGTCGTGGCCGCGGGCCGCGCCGAGCCGCTGTTCGGCGACGGCGACGAGATTGACGTCGTTCTCGTACTCCACCGGCATCGGCAGCGCGGCGGCCAGGTCGTCGAGGAGGCTCGGGGCGTGCCAGCCGGGCAGATGGGCGGCGTAGCGCAGCCGGCCGGTGCTCGGGTCGAAGGCGCCGGGGGTGCCTATGACCAGGCGCCGGATGTCGTCCCGGGCGAGCCCGGCCGCCTTCACGGCGCCGTCGAGGGCGTCGGTGACCTGCTGGACGACCGGCCGGGCGGGCCGCCGTCCCGGGGTGGGGAGCTCGAAGCGGCCGACGGTACGGCCGGTGATGTCGGCCACGGCGGCGAGGACGCGCTCGGGGGTGACGTCGAGTCCGCCCGCGTACCCGGCGGCCGGGTTGACCTCGTAGAGCTGGGCGCTGGGGCCCGGGCGACCCTCCGTGGTGCCGGTGGCCAGGACCAGTCCCGCGGCCTCCAGGCGGGCCAGCAGCTGGGAGGCGGTCGGCTTGGACAGCCCGGTGAGCTTGCCGATCCGGGTGCGGGACAGGGGCCCGTGCGCCAACAGCAGATCCAGGGCGGCGCGGTCGTTCATGGCGCGCAGGACGCGCGGGGTACCGGGCGTACCGGCGGTTCCTGCCATGGGATCTGCACCTGCCTTTCGGGGGGAAAGCCTCTCACGCCGCCGCGGGCGCCGGGAGGCGCCGTGAGCACCGCCGGGAGCACGGTCGCGTGCACTGTTAGGAAACTTTCCTATCGACTGACGAGGAAGGTAGGCCCGTGGGCCGGGGCCGTCAAGCCCCGGCGGCGAAACGGCCGACAACGGCGAAGCCCCGCCGGTGTGGTCCGGCGGGGCTGGGTCCGTCGCGTTCGGTGTGGTCCGGCGGGGCCTGGGTCCGTCGCGTTCGCGTTACTTCGTCACGCTCGGCGGAGTGAGGGGCGTCGCCGCCTGGGCCTGTGGGGAGGAGGTGTTGGCGTAGGCCGAGGGGGCGGCCACGGCCGCGGTCGGGTCGGCCAGGGACACGTCCTCCACGGCCAGCGGCGGCCGGCCGACGATCTGGATGTCCGCGGCGTCGAAGGCCCGCTTGATCCGCCAGCGCAGCTCGCGCTCCACCGTCAGCGCCTTGCCCGGCATGGTCTTCGCCGAGACCCGCACGACCATGGAGTCCAGCAGGACGCTGTCCAGACCGAGGGTCTCGATCGGGCCCCACAGCAGCTCGTTCCAGGGCTCTTCCTTGCTCATCCGCTCGGCGACGTCGGCGATCACGGCCTTCACCTTGTCCAGGTCCTCGGACGGCTGGACGGTCACGTCGACCCCGGCCGTCGACCAGCCCTGGGAGAGGTTGCCGATGCGCTTGACCTCGCCGTTGCGGACGTACCAGATCTCGCCGTTGTCGCCGCGCAGCTTCGTCACGCGCAGGCCGACCTCGATGACCTCACCGGAGGCGACGCCCGCGTCGATGGAGTCGCCGACTCCGTACTGGTCCTCCAGGATCATGAAGACGCCGGAGAGGAAGTCCGTGACGAGGTTGCGGGCGCCGAAACCGATCGCGACGCCCGCGACACCGGCCGAGGCCAGCAGCGGGGCGAGGTTGATCTCGAAGGTGCCGAGGATCATCAGGCCCGCGGTGCCCAGGATCAGGAAGCTGGCCACCGAGCGCAGCACCGAGCCGATCGCCTGCGAGCGCTGGCGCCGGCGCTCTACATTGACCAGCAGACCGCCGATCGCGGTGCCGTCGACCGCCTGGGCCGTGCGGTTCATCCGGTCTATGAGCTTGGTGATCGCCCGCCGCACCGCCACCCGCAGCACCGCCGCGATCACCAGGATCAGCAGGACCCTCAGACCGATCGCGAGCCAGGTCGACCAGTTCTCCTCGACCCAGCTGGCGGCGTTGGTGGCGCTCTCCTGGGCGTCCTGGAGCGACGGCACCGCCGGAGTCGTCTGCGAGGGCGACGGCGACGGGGTGGGACCGGCGGCCAGTAGGACGGCGGACAAGGACACGGCGGGTACCTCCAGGTGCGGCTTCTGCCTCCCGGTACGGCGGTCAAGGTCGGCTACGTAGCAAGGTCACGAAAGGGTCACCGAGGGGGCAGACCCACCACACTAACGGTGCATCGTGTGTGGATCGTTGCAATGTTCGGGGGAGAGACCGTACTCACCTGGGGATGAAGAAAGGTGTGGTCGAAAACACTCTCAGCCCGTTACCTGGACATGGTGGCGCTTTCACCAGGCCTGAGGGGAGACTGACTACAGATCGTCCCGGCGCGAGCCACGCGCCGCCGACGCCCAAGGAGGCATCCGTGCCGCATGTCCTGGTCCTCAACGCGTCGTACGAGCCACTCGGCGTCGTACCGCTCCGCCGCGCGCTCGTCCTCGTGCTCGAAAACAAGGCCGTATGCCTCGAGGAATCCGGCGCCTTCATGCACAGCGCAACCGTCACAGTCCCCGCACCAAGCGTGGTCCGGCTCAAGCGATTCGTCCGGGTTCCCTATCGGGGGCCCGTTCCTCTTACCCGCAGGGCGCTCTTCGCCCGCGACGGGGGCCGGTGCATGTACTGCGGTGGCGTCGCAACCAGCGTCGACCACGTCATCCCGCGCAGCCGCGGGGGCAAGCACGTCTGGGACAACGTGGTGGCTTCCTGCCGCCGCTGCAACCACGTGAAGGCCGACCGTCATCTGTTCGAGATCGGCTGGCGGCTGCGGCACAAACCGGCTCCGCCGACCGGTCTGGCCTGGCGCATCATCGGGACCGGGCATAGGGATCCGCGCTGGCTGCCGTACTTGCAGCCGTTCGGCGCGGATGACGCGTTGGCCCGGATCGACGGCATCTCCGCCTGAGGATCCGGGCCCTTTGTGTGTTGTCCGCGGGTGGCTGGGGGCTGTGCGCGCAGTTCCCCGCGCCCCTAAGTGACTCGACGCGCTCCCTTCAGCACGTACAGGGTGCCTCCCAGCAGGAAGAGGGCGGCGGCCGTGTTCCAGGCCGCCCCTCCCGCTTCCGGCTCCAGCAGCCATGCCCAGGGCGGGAGTGAGCCGCCGCCCCTCGTCCCCGATATCCCCAGGTACATCGCGCTCACGTACCCGAACACCGGGAGCCAGCTCAGTCTCGCGCCCAGGACCACCGCCGCCGCTGCCGTCAGGCCCGTGCAGCCGAGGGTGTTTCTGATCATGGCGGGTGGGCCGAAGGTCTGGGCGCTGGCGAGGACCGCCAGCGGGAGCAGGGCCGTGGCCAGGGCGGTCAGGGTCAGGAGGTGGATCGCGCGACGGCGCCACCAGGGGCGTACCGCCGTGCGGTCCAGTTCGTCGGAGGGGGAGTGAAGGCTGGTGCCGATCGCCGCCGAGGCCGGCAGGGGGGCCAGGGCCACCAGCGGGACCTGGCGGTCGGGGTCCAGGTAGGAGTCCAGGGCGTGGGCCGAGACGACCGCGAGGACGGTGGTCGCGGCGAGGGCCGCGAGCGTCTGCGGGAGGGTGCGGGAGCGGGCGTAGAGGAGGAGGCCGGTCGCGGTCACAGGGTCGGCACTCCCTTCGGGTCGCAGCGGTCCGCTGTCGCGAAGTACTCCGACAGCCAGGCCCTGCGCTCCTCGTCGTCCATCGCGAGCAGGCGGGCGCGGGCTCGCTTCTTCGTCTCGATGTCGGGGTCCAGCTTGTCGAAGTCCTCCTCCAGCGGGTTCGGCGCCAGGTAGTGCTCCACGGCGCTGTCCGTCCGGTCGAGGGCGGGGTCCGTGCGGTCGCAGTAGGCGCGGCCGCGCAGCATCATCCCGGCCTCCCAGGCGTACTGCTCGGGATCGGTGAGCTTTCCGCGTACGACCGACCAGCCCAGCGGCGTGACCATCGGCAGCCGGACCTCCTCGTCGCGTGCCTGGCCCGGACCGTCCTCGAAGCGGACCGGCACGTTCTGCACGCCCTCCAGGCGGCCCGTCAGTCCGGACAGAGCGTCGGTGATCTGCGGCAGGAGCTTCTCGTAGCGGGCGTTCACGCAGATCTGCGGGGTGGTGGAGGTGTCGCACACCTGGCGGCGGGCGACCGGGGTGGTGTGGCTCATGCCGTCGTCGCCGGTCTGCACGAGCAGTACGGCGGCGGCTGTCGCGGCGGTCAGCGGCAGCAGGGCCGTGACGCGGCGGCCGGCGGTGTGGGCGAGAACCGCGGCGGTGGCGAGGCCGCCGATCCAGGCCACCGTCACCGGGGGGTGCCACCACACCGGCGCCTCATGGTCGGCCGTGTCCAGCAGCGGGGACAGGGCGGCGAGCGCGCCCCGGCTGTCGTAGGACAGGGTGCCGAGGACGACGTACGCGGTGATCGCCAGCAGCGGGGCCGTCAGACGCCAGGGCAGGACGCGGCCCGCGACCTGGCCCGCGACCGCCGCGCTGCCGAGGACGAGGCTGTCCGCGAGCGGGACGAGGAGGTAGGGGCTGTCCCCGGTGGCGCAGTACGCGGTGGCCAGCAGCGCCAGTGCGGCTGCGGCCAGGTGTCCCGCGGCCACCCACAGGGCGAGCGGCAGGGCCGAGGCGAGGAAGCGGGGGAGCGGGCCGCGTACGGAGGTCTCCATCAGTTCGCCGGTACGGCTCCGGCGTTCCCGTCCGCCCTGCCAGCAGCCCGCCGCCAGCGCGAGCGGGATGCCGAGCAGTACCGCCGCCCCGTGGGTCCGGTTTCGGGTCTCCGCCCAGCCGCCCTGCCAGGTCTCGGCCGGTACGGCCAGCGCGACCAGCAGGGTGAGCAGGACCGCGCCGCCCGCCCAGGGGGCGAAGCCGCGCCGGACCTCGGGGCGCAGGGGGTGCCCGGTGACGCGGGGTCGCTCCGCGAGGAGGGTCATCGGACCGTCACCTCCCGTACACCGCCGGAGGCCCGGTGGACGCGCAGGGCCGCCGTGTAGCCGCGCTCGATGGGGTTGTCGCCGACGCCGTCCGCCGTCGTGCCGAGCTCGGTGAGGGACTCGGGGGTGCCGCGGTAGGCCAGGCGGCCGGCGGCGATCAGCGTGACCTCCGTGCAGGCCGCGGCCACGTCCTCCACCAGGTGGGTGGAGACCAGGACGGTGGCCGAGGCGCCCAGTTCGCGCAGCAGCTCGCGGAACTCCACCCGCTGCTCCGGGTCGAGGCCGGCCGTCGGCTCGTCCAGGAGCAGCACGCTCGGCTCGTTGACGATGGCCTGGGCGATGCCGACGCGGCGGACCATGCCGCCGGACAGCGTCTTGATCTTCGCGTCGATCCGGTCGGTGAGCCCGACCCGGGCGACGGCACGCTCCACGGCGGCCGGGGTGCCGGCGGCGGGCATCTCCTTCAGCCAGGCCATGTAGGCGACGAACTCGCGCACGGTGAAGCCGGGGTAGTAGCCGAACTCCTGCGGCAGATAGCCGAGCCGACGGCGGACGGCGGCCCGGCCGCGGGGGTCGCGGACGTCCTCGCCGAGGATGCCGACGTGGCCCTCGGACGGGGCGGCGACGGTGGCGAGGACCCGGATCAGCGAGGTCTTGCCCGCGCCGTTGGGGCCGAGCAGACCGTGCACGCCGAGGCCGAAGTCGAGGTCCAGTGAGTCGAGGGCGAGCGTCTTGCGGTGCCGGACACGCAGACCGGCCACCTGGATCGTGGTCAAGGGGGCTCCTTGAGAAGGGAGGTACGTCCTTCGTCGACTGAGAGGGGTTCAGCGCCGTTCGAGGCGGTCGTACGCGGTGCGGCGGGCGGCCAGCAGGGCCGCGCACACGACGGCGGCCGCCGCCCAGCCGCCCTGCGCCGGGGCGCCGCCGACGTAGGCGGAGAGCTGGTCCGTCAGACGGGCGGACAGCGCGTCGTCGGGGACGGCGAGCACGGGCGCGAGTACGGCGCACAGCCAGCCGCCGCCGGTCACGGCCGTCGCCGTGCGCAGCCCGAGCCAGCCGCCGAGGGCCAGCGAGGCCAGCGTCAGCGCGAGCCCGGGCAGCAGCCAGGCGGCGGCGCCCGGGGCGCCGTAGGACGGCAGGACGAGTCCGGCGAGGGTCAGCGGCGGCAGGCTCACCGCCAGCACGACCGCGGTCCGGGTCAGCACCAGCCGCAGGCCCGCGGAGGGCGTGGCCGCGGCCAGTTCGTGCAGGGGGTCGGCGTGGGCGCCGTAGGACAGGGCGACCCCGGCCACCGGCACGACGGGCGCGACGGCGAGCAGCAGCGGCCGCGCCCCCGCGAAGTCGGCCCCGTAGGCCAGCACCACGGCACCGACCGCCACCAGCAGCAGAGCGGGCAGCCAGGCACCCCGCACAGCGGGCCCGGCGGCCCAGAGCAGGCGGGCGGTACGGAGGCGGGCGGCAGGAGTCGGGGACTCGGCCGGGGAGGGGGGCCGCCTGCGGGGGGCGGCCCACCGGGGGCGGGAGGGGCGGAGACGCGCGGCTGAAGTCGGTGACTCGGCCGGGGAGGTGAGGTGCTTGTGCGGGGCGGCGCCCAGTACCGCCTCGCGTACGTCCGCCAGCACCGGGCCCGCCGCTGTCGCGGCGACCGCGCGGGAGACCCGGGTCGCGCAGGACGGGCAGGACTCCAGGTGCTTCTCCAGGGACCAGGCGTCCGGGTCGGGCAGGGTGCCGTCGGTGTAGCGCGTGACGAGGGCGTCCGGCGCGTGCCAGTCGGTCATGCCGGGCCTCCCAGCGGGGACGGGGTCAACTGGGCCAGAGCCACGCGCAGTTCGGCGCGGGCGCGCATCGCACGGGACTTGACGGTGCCTTCGGGGATACCGAGCAGGCGGGCCGTCTCACGAGTGGTGAGCCCGTCGACGACCGTGGCGCGCAGCACCTCGCGCAGCTCCGGGGAGATGCGGTCGAGTGCGGTGCCGACATCGCCGTACTCCAGTCCCGCCAGCACCCGCTCCTCGGCGGACGGCGTGGACGGCGCGGACGCGGTGGGGCCCTCGTCGATCGGTGTCGTCTCCAGGCGCCCGGCGCGCTCCTGCGCCCGCCGCGCGTCGATCAGCCGGCGCGCGGCGATCGTCCACAGCCAGCCGCCGGCCTCCTCGCCGCGGTGTGCCTCGGCCGAGCGCCACACCGTGACGAAGGTGTCCTGGAGGACTTCGCGCACCACCTCGGCGTCCGCGCAGCGCCGGGTCAGCCGGGCGTGCAGCCAGCCCGCGTGCCGGTCGTACAGCGCGGCCATCGCCGCCGAGTCACCGGCCGCGACGGCCCGCAGCAGCGCCGCGTCCGCCGGATCCCCGTCGTCCTTCTCCCGCTGGCCCCCCATGGGGCGGAACAGTCTCACACCCCGTCTATCGACGGCCTCGGCGGAGCCGGTTCACGGCTGCTCGACAGGGGCTCGAGCGCCGCTGTCGCCGAGGTGGGGCGCCGGTGGCCGCAGGGGCGGGATTGCCCCAGTCTGGAGGTGTCACGGCGGAGCGGAGTGTGACGAGAGGCACGTTGTCCGGCTGGGCACGTCTGCCGCCGCGCCCGCTGGGTAGGGCTGCGATAACCCGCAAGGGCCTGGCCGGCGGCGCCCCGCAGGACAGGCCGTAGGTCGCCGTACTCGACAAGGAGGCCCCCGTGGCCGCATCGGCACACCTTCTGCTCACCGCCCTGTCCAAACCCGAGGCGCTCACCGGGCCCGAACCGCACGCGTGCGTCTTCAGCGCGGAGAGCGCCTGCGCCGAAACCCCGCTGACCAGCGAACCTCCCCTGCCCGCCGCCGAGCCGCTGACCAGCGAGCCGGCCCTGCACGAGACCGCGCCGCTGACCAGCGAGGCGCCGATGTACGCGGCCGAGCCGCTCACCAGCGAGCCCCCGTTCGCCGCCGCCGAACCCCTCGCCGGTGAGGTCCTCCCCTTCGACCCGGACCCCGCGAGGTCGTAGATGGCAGAGCAGCGGTCGGCCGAACCCTCCCCGGAGCCCGAGTCACGGTCCGCGTCACCGTCCGCGTCGCGATCCGAGTCCGGATCCGACGGCACCCCGTCCCAGGACCTGGCGCGGCTCGCCGAACTGCACGGCGTCGCCACCTCCTACCGACCCTCCCCGGACCGCACGGTCCGCGCCTCGGCCACCGCGCTCACCCTGGCGCTCGCCGCGCTCGACGTCGACGCGCACACCCCCGAGGCCGTACGGCGCAGTCTGGCCGCACGCGAACACGAGCTGAAGCAGCGGCTGTTGCCACCGACCGTGGTGTGCTGGCACGGTTCCGGGCCGCCCGCCGCGCTCACCGGTCTGCCGCCCGGCACCCGGCTGCGGGTGCAGACCGAGCAGGGCGAGACCCGCGCCGCCGCCGACCGCCTCCCGCCCGGCGTCCACCGGCTGACCGCCACCGCGCCCGACGGCCGCACCGGCACCGCCCACCTCGTCGTCGCCCCGGCCCGGCTGCCCGTCGCCGCCGGCCGCTCGCACGGACTCCTCGTCCAGCTCTACTCCCTGCTCTCCCGGCGCTCCTGGGGCATGGGCGACCTCGGTGACCTCGCCGAACTGGCCGGCTGGGCGGGGCGGACGTTCGGCTCCGGCTTCGTCCAGGTGAACCCGCTGCACGCGGCCGTACCCGGCGCGCCCACCGACCCCTCCCCCTACCGGCCCTCCTCACGCCGCTTCCCCGACCCGGTGCACCTGCGCGTCGAGGACATTCCGGAGTACGCCCGGATCGAGGACCGGGAGCGGCTGCGGGCGCTGCTGGAACGCGCCGAGCGGCTGCGCGAGTCGGTGCTGGAGAAGGGCGCGCTGATCGACCGCGACGCCGTGTGGGAGCTGAAGCGGGAGGCACTGGAACTCATCCGCGAGGTGCCGCTCGGCCCCGGCCGGCGCGCCGCCTACGCCGACTTCCTCGCCGAGGAGGGCCAGGCCCTGGAGGACCACGCCACCTGGTGCGCGCTCGCCGAGGTGCACGGCTCCGACTGGCGCCGCTGGCCCGCCGCGCTGCGCGACCCCCGGTCGCCGGAAACGGCCCGGGCGCGCGGCGAGTTGATGGACCGCGTCGACTTCCACTCGCTGCTCGTCTGGCTCACCGACGCCCAGCTCACCGCCGCGCAGCGCACCGCCCGCGACGCCGGGATGGCCGTCGGGATCGTGCACGACCTCGCGGTCGGCGTGCACCCCGAGGGCGCCGACTCCTGGGCGCAGCAGGAGTACTTCGCCGTCGGGATGTCGGTCGGGGCGCCCCCGGACGCCTTCAACGCGCGCGGCCAGGACTGGGGCCTGCCGCCCTGGCGCCCGGACCGCCTGGCCGAGTCCGGCTACGCGCCGTACCGCAGACTGCTCAAGGCCCTCTTCCGGTACGCCGGGGCGCTGCGCATCGACCATGTCATGGGCCTGTTCCGGCTCTGGTGGGTCCCGCAGGGCCATCCCCCCACGGAGGGCACCTACGTCCGCCACGACGCCGAGGCCATGCTCGCCGTCCTGGTGCTGGAGGCCTCCCGCGCCGGGGCGTCGGTGATCGGCGAGGACCTGGGCACGGTGGAGCCGGGCGTGCGGGAGGCGCTGCGGGCGCGCGGAGTGCTCGGCACCTCGGTCCTGTGGTTCGAACGGGACTGGGAGGGCGACGGGCGTCCGCTGCCGCCGGAGACCTGGCGGTCCGACTGTCTGGCCACCGCCACGACCCACGACCTGCCTTCGACGGCCGCGCGGCTCACCGGTGACCATGTCGAACTGCGGCACAGCCTGGGCCTGTTGACCCGATCCCTGGAGGAGGAACGCGCGGAGGCCGCCGCCGACACCGGCGAGTGGCTGGCCCTGCTGTCCCGGCTCGGCCTGCTGCACGGCACGGGCGGTGGGCACGGTACGTCGCAGGAGGAGGCCGAGATCCAGGCCGTCCACCGCTTCCTGCTGCGCACCCCGGCGCGCATGGTCGGCGTCTGGCTCCCCGACACGGTGGGTGACCGCCGCCCCCAGAACCTGCCCGGCACCTGGGACCAGTACCCGAACTGGCGCCTGCCGATCGCGGACGCGGACGGCAGGCCGGTGACGCTGGAGGACCTGGCGTCGTCACCGAGGCTGCGCGCGCTGATGGAGGTGCTCAGACACCCGGAGGGGTAGGGCGGCGGAGGGCCCTCGCCTCGTATGCACCCCCCGGGCGAGCGCCCCCCGGAGCCATTCGATACTTTTGGCACCGTGGACAAGAAGAACGCCCTGCGCGCCGGCGCCCTGGCCGCCGGTACGACGCTGATGATGCTGCTCATGTCGTCCCCCGCGCTCGCGCTGACCCGCGACGACGGTGACGACCCCGGCTCCGGTCTGAGCGTCATCCAGACGCTGGGTCTGTTCGTCGTGGCCCCGATCGTCCTGTTCGCGGTCATCGCGGGCCTCGTCATGGTCCTGGACCGCTCGCAGGAGGCCCACCGCGTCAAGACCAAGCCGAAGGCGAAGGCCCCGGCGAAGGCCTGACCTCTCCCGAACTCTTCGAGGGCGCCGCTCCCACGGCCCGTACGCGCAAACCGCCGTACGGAGCCGGGGGCGGCGCCTTCCGTGTCTCCGGGGCCTCTTCGAGGTCCCCTTCCTCCGGCGTCTCGTCGAGCTCCGGCTCGGGCTCCGCCGCTGCCTCGGTGCCGGCGGTCCGCACCTCGTTCACGGGTTCGGAGCCGTCAGGTACCTCTGCACCGTCGGTGCCAGCCATGCCACCACCTCCTCGGCGGTGAGCGCCACGGCCGGCGGCAGCCGCAGCACGTAGCGGGTGAGCGCGAGCCCGAGCAGCTGTGTTGCGATCAGCGCGGCTCGCGCGGGGCTCTGCTCGGGGTCCGGGCAGACCTGCCGGGACAGCGGCAGCAGCTGCTCCCGGAAGATGTCCTGCATCCGCTCGGCCCCGGCGTGATTGGTGACGCCGACCCGGAGCAGGGCCGTGAGCACCTCGTTCTGCTCCCACAGATGCAGGAAGTGCAGCACCATCGCCTCGCCGACCTCCTGGCGGGGCAGTCTGTTCAGGTCCGGCAGTTTCAGGTCGACTGAGACGGCCGCCGCGAACAGCCCCTCCTTGTTGCCGTAGTAGCGCATCACCATCGACGGGTCGATGGCCGCGTCCTTGGCGATGGCCCTGATGGTGGCCCGTTCATAGCCGTCAGCTGCGAATCGTTCGCGGGCCGCGGCGAGGATCGCGTTGCGGGTGGTCTCCGATCGGCGCCGGCCGCCGCCGCCGGAATCGGTCACGGAGCTGCGTTCATTTCCAGTCATGCCAACAAGCGTAGGCCAACACACGTGGGCCAACAAGTGTTGACTCTGGATGGGGAGCGCCGTATCGTCGTCAACGAGCGTTGGCAAACAAGCGTTGGCGAGTCGTCGGAGGCGTCGGCTCTAGGAGGCCACCATGAACACCCCCCACTCCGTGATCGTCGTCGGCTGCGGCCCCACCGGCCTTCTGCTGGCCGGTGACCTCGCCGCCGCCGGTGTCCCCGTCACCCTCGTCGAGAAGCGCCCGCACAAGATCAGCAACCTGTCCCGGGCGATCGTGGTCCACGCCCGCACCCTCGAACTCCTCGACGCCCGCGCGCTCTCCGACGAGGTCGAATCCCTCGGCCGCCGGCTGGACCGGATGAACCTCTTCACCCGGCTCACCGTCGAGTTCGACACCCTCCCCTCCCGCTTCAACCACATCCTTCTTCTCCCCCAGTACGAGATGGAGCGGATCCTGGAGCGGCGCGCGTTCGAGGCCGGGGTCCGGTTCCGGTACGAGACCGAGGTGACCGGGCTCCGCCAGGACGAGGACGGCGTCACCGTCGCGACCCGGGGGCACGACGGGACGAGCGAGGAGCTGCGGGCGGCGTACGTCGTCGGCACCGACGGAATGCACAGCACCGTGCGCGGCGCGATCGGTCTGCCCTTCCCGGGCCGCTCCGTGATCCGCTCCGTCCTCCTCGCCGACGTCAAGCTCGCCGAGGAGCCCAAGGACCTGCTCTCCGTGCACTCCAACGGGGACGCCTTCGTCTTCTTCGCCTCCTTCGGCGACGGGTACTACCGCGTCGTCGCCTGGAACCGCAGCCGGGACATCCGGGAGAGCGAGCCGCTGCACCTGGAGGAGATCAGGGAGACCGTCCGGCTCGCGGCGGGCCGTGACTTCGGGATGCACGACGCCCGGTGGCTGTCCCGCTTCCACAGCGACGAACGCCAGGCGCCCTCCTACCGGGTGGGCCGGGTCTTCCTCGCCGGCGACGCCGCGCACGTGCACACCCCGGCCGGCGGCCAGGGCATGAACATCGGGATGCAGGACGCGGCCAACCTGAGCTGGAAGCTCGCCGCGGTGGTCCAGGGCCGTGCGCGGGACGCGCTGCTCGACACCTACCAGGCCGAGCGCCACCCCGTCGGCACCGAGGCCATGCGCAGCAGCGGCGCCATCGTCCGTCTCGCCATGGCCAAGCACTCCTGGACGCTGGGCCTGCGGGCGGTGGTCGCGACCACCCTCAACGCCCTCACCCCCGTCCGCCGCAAGCTGGCCCTCCAGATCACCGGCATCGGCGTGAAGTACGACGCCCCCTCGGGCGCCCACGCTCTCACCGGTTCCCGCGCCCCCGACGTGGAACTCGTGGGCGGTCGCCTCTACGAGGCCCTGCGCGGCGGCCGGTTCGTCCTGATCAGCCCGCAGGAGTGCGCGGACAAGACGGGCCTGGAGGACGTCCTGACGGTGGAGCGCCGGTCGGGCCGCGGGCGCGACAGCCGTACGACGGTGCTGGTGCGGCCCGACGGATACGTGGCCTGGGCGGCGGACGACGCCGACCCGGCGGCGGTCGAGGCGGCCGTCGAGGCGCACGTGGGGGAGCGGATCAAGCTGGCGCGCTGAGGCGTCGGGGGCCGGCGCCTCAGCCCTGCGGGGACTCGCGCGTCCCCGCCAGCAACTCCCTCAACAGGTCGGCCAGGTGGCCGGCCTGTTCGGCGTCGAGGGCGGACAGCGCCTCCGTCTGGACGGCGAGCCCCAGGCCGACCGCCTCGTCGACGAGCCGCAGCCCTTCCTCGGTGAGGGTGACCTGGAGTGCGCGCCGGTCGTGCGGGTCGGGGGACCTGCGCAGCAGCCCCGCCCGTTCCAGCTTGTCGAGGCGGCCGGTCATCCCCCCGGTGGTGAGCATCAGCGTCGCCGAGAGCTGGCGCGGCGAGAGGGTGTAGGGGGCGCCGGAGCGGCGCAGCGTGGCGAGGACGTCGAACTCGCCCCGGGCGAGGCCGATACGGCCGTACGCCTTCTCCATGCGATCGCCCATGGCGCGCGAGAGACGGAAGATCCGCCCGAAGACCTCCATCGCCGCGGTGTCGAGGTCGGGCCGTTCGGTGGCCCACTGGTCGATGATCGCGTCGACGGCGTCTCTGGGCTGTTCGGGGCGTGCGTCCATGGGCCGAGTATCGAGGCCGGGAGGGTCGGCCGCAAGAAAGTGGCTTGCTGGAAAGTGATGGACGGGAATGTAGCTTGCGAGAAAGTAGCTTAGAGGTAAGCTACTTTCCATCGACCTGGTCGACCCGCTGTCGTCGCCCCGCTGACGCCGACCTCCCGAAGGGTGCGCCCCATGGCCACCAGCCGACCCGCGCTCATCGCCCTCACCGCCCTGGCACCCGTCTCCTGGGGCACCACCTACTTCGTCACCACCGAATTCCTGCCGCCCGACCGCCCCCTGTTCACCGGCCTGATGCGCGCCCTGCCCGCGGGACTGCTGCTCCTGGCGCTGGCCCGGGTGCTGCCGCGCGGTGCCTGGTGGTGGCGGGCCGCGGTGCTCGGAGCCCTCAACATCGGCGCCTTCTTCCCGCTGCTGTTCCTGGCCGCGTACCGGCTGCCCGGCGGCCTCGCGGCGGTCGTCGGCTCCGTGGGGCCGCTCTTCGTGGTCGGCCTCTCGGCGCTGCTGCTCGGGCAGCGGCCGACGCCGCGGGCGCTGCTCACCGGGGCGTTCGCGGCCTTCGGGGTCAGCCTGGTCGTCCTGGAGCGGGTCGGCGCGCTGGACGTGCCGGGTGTCCTGGCGGCCCTCGCCTCCACCGCGTCCATGTCCACCGGCACCGTGCTGGCCAAGCGGTGGGGCCGCCCCGAGGGGGCCGGTCCGACCGCACTGGCCGGCTGGCAGCTCACCATCGGCGGTCTGCTCATCGCGCCGGTCGCCTTCCTGGCCGAGGGAGCGCCGCCCGCGCTGGACGCCAGGGCGCTCGGCGGCTACCTCTACCTCGCCGTGGCCGGTACGGCGGTGGCCTACTGGCTCTGGTTCCGCGGGATCGGCCGCCTCACGGCCACGCAGGTCACCTTCCTCGTCCCCCTCTCCCCGCTCACCGCGGCGGTGGTCGGCTGGGCCGCTCTGGGTGAGTCGCTGACGCCGGTGCAGCTGATGGGGATGGTGCTGGCGTTGGGGGCGACGGTGGCGGGGCAGTTGGTGCCGGGCGGGGATGGCCGGAGCGGACGATCATTCAGTTTCACTGCAAAGAATGCTCGAAAAGATTCGATGGACGTGACAGGTCCCGCGCTGCGACGGTAGATCCGACCGCGATCACCGAAGCGAAAGGGCCTTTGTGGCTGACCTGGCCGAGCACGTCTCCCGTACGACCTCCCGCGCGTCGATGCCGAGGGCGGCGGCCCCCGTCCTCGGTATCGCCTTCGCCGCCCTCGCCACGCTCGTCTGGTCCGGCAGTTTCGTCACCTCGCGGGCGCTGCACGACAGCGTGCCGCCGGTCCAGCACGCCTTCTGGCGCTGGGTCGTGGCGCTCGTGGCCGTCGCGCCCTTCGGGGCCCGGCAGGCCTGGCGGCAGCGGAAGGCGGTCCGTCGGCATCTCGGTTTCGTGCTGCTCGCCTCGCTCCTCGGGGTCACCCTGTACAACACCTTCGTCAACCAGGCGGGGTTGACCACCCCCGCCGCCAACATGGGCATGATCATGGCCGCTTCGCCGGTGCTGATGGCGGTGTTGGAGCGGACGAGCGGGGTGCGGCTGGGCGCGCGGCGGATCTGCGGTCTGTTCGTCGCGTGTGCCGGGGTGCTGCTGCTCGTCCGGGGTGGGGAGCGGTTCGCGGCGGGCGACCTGTGGATGATCGCCGCGGCCTGCTGTTTCGCCGGGTACAGCGCGCTGCTGCGGCGCAAGCCGGCGGAACTGGGCGGTGCGGCCTTCCTGTTCACGACGTTCCTCGTCGGCGCGGTGCTGCTGCTGCCGGCGCAGGGGGTGAGCCTCGCGGTGCAGGGCGGTTTCGAGCCCACGGCGGGCACCTTGCTGCCGCTTCTCTACGTCGGAGTCGTCTCCTCCGCGGTGGCGTTCTTCGCCTGGAACCGGGCGATCTCGCTGATCGGCGCGGGCCGTGCGGGGGTTGTCTACTACCTCCAGCCGGTGTGTGTGGCGCTGCTGTCGTGGGTGCTGCTCGGGGAGGCGGTCGGAGGGGCGCAGGTGCTGTCCATGGCGCTGATCCTGGGCGGGGTGGTGCTGGGTGCGGGGGCGCGGCGGTGACGTAGGTTGCCGCCATGGTCGAGTGGGACGTCCGGAAGCTACGGATTCTGCGGGAGTTGCGGGAGCGGGGGACGGTGACCGCCGCCGCCGAGGCCTTGCGGATGACTCCGTCGGCGGTGTCGCAGCAGCTGACGAATCTGGCGAAGCAGCTCGGGGTGCCGCTGCTGGAGGCCCACGGGCGGGGGGTGCGGCTGACGGACGCGGCGCGCTTGGTGCTGCGACATG
Organism: Streptomyces sp. NPDC003635; assembly: GCF_053587635.1. Classification (NCBI taxonomy): domain Bacteria; kingdom Bacillati; phylum Actinomycetota; class Actinomycetes; order Kitasatosporales; family Streptomycetaceae; genus Streptomyces; species Streptomyces sp. NPDC003635. Next base: position 68,216 of record NZ_JBSFOK010000032.1, read on the forward strand.
CCGAGGCGGTGTTCGAGCAACTGGAACGGGCGGACGCGGAGTTGGGGGCGTATCTGCACGGGGAGGCCGGGGAGGTGCGGGTCGGGGCCTTCGCCACGGCGGTGCCGGCGCTGGTGGTTCCGGCGGTCCGGGCGCTGCGGGCGGCGCACCCCGGGGTGCGGGTTCAGGTGCGGGAGTCCGAGGCGGGGGAGGCGTACGAGCTGCTGGGGGCCGGGGAGGTCGACCTGGCGCTGTCGCTGGCGGCGCAGGCGCCGAGCGCGGTGGATCCCCGGTTCGCCCGGGTGACGTTGCTGGCGGATCCGCTGGACGTCGCCTTGCCGCGGGGGCATCGGTGGGCGGAGGCCCAGGAGGTACGGCTGGCCGATCTCGCCGAGGAGTCCTGGATCTTCGGGGAGAGCGGTCCGTGGTCGGAGATCACGCGAGGGGCGTGCGAGGCGGCGGGCTTCACCCCGCACCGAGGCCATGCGGCGACTGGCTGGACGGCGATCCTGGCGATGGTGGAGGCGGGCATGGGGGTGGCGCTGGTGCCCAGGATGGCGGCGGTGCCCCGGGGCGGCGTGGTGATGCGGGAGCTGGGAGCGGACCGGCCCGTACGGCATGTGGTGGCGGCGGTCCGAAAGGGCGCCGACGCCTCACCGGCGGTGGGTCGGGTGCTGGAGGCGCTGCGGGGGGTCGCTGAGGGGCTCGGCCAGTCGGGGCTGGGGCTGGGCTAGCTGGGTCTGCGGCTGCGGCTGCGGCTGTGGCTGGGTGTGGGGCGGGTTTCGCTCGCCCGTGCCGACGGGGTGCCTCCCCCAGAGGGGGCCCGTGCCGCCCCGGCGCCGCGACTGTCCGCAGTGACGCGGATGTGCATGGCGAGGGGCGCCCGGCACGGTACCGGGCGCCCCTCCTTGGGTCGTGCGGGCCGATTACTCGGCTGCCGCCGCGTCCGCCGCCTGGGCCTTCAGGGCCCGGTCCACCCCGGCTCGGGATTCCGAGATCAGGCGGCGCAGGGCCGCGTTCGGCTCGGCGGACGCCAGCCAGGCGTCCGTCTTGGCCAGGGTGTCCGCGGAGACCTGGACGGTCGGGTAGAGGCCCACCGCGATCTGCTGGGCGATCTCGTGGGAGCGGGTGTCCCAGATGCCCTTGACCACCTCGAAGTACTTGTCCGTGTACGGCGCCAGCAGCTCGCGCTGGTCCGTCTGGACGAAGCCTCCGATCACCGCCTCCTGGACCGCGTTCGGCAGCTTGTCGGACTCGATGACCGAGGCCCAGGCCTCCGCCTTCGCCTCCGGGGTCGGCCGGGCCGCACGGGCCGTCGCCGCGTGCCGCTCGCCCGCCGCCGTCTTGTCCCGCTCGTACTCGCTCGCGATCTCCGCCTCGTCGAAGCGCCCCACCGCCGCGAGCCGCTGCACGAACGCCCAGCGCAGCTCGGTGTCGACGACCAGGCCCTCGATCGCCTGCGAACCGTCCAGCAGCGCGTCCAGCAGGTCCAGCTGCTCCGGCGTCCGGGCCGTCGCCGCGAAGGCGCGCGCCCACGCCAGCTGGTGGTCCCCGCCCGCCGGCGCCGAGCGCAGGTGGGCCAGCGTCGCGTCCGTCCAGCGGTTCAGCAGCGCCTCCCGGCCCGCCGGGTCGGCGTACAGCTCGATCGCCAGCTTCACCTGGCGGTGCAGCGACTGCACCACGCCGATGTCGGACTCCTTGCCGATGCCCGACAGGACCAGGGACAGGTAGTCGCGGGTGGCGAGCTCCGCGTCGCGCGTCATGTCCCACGCCGACGCCCAGCACAGCGCCCGGGGCAGGGACGCCTCGAAGTCACCCAGGTGCTCCGTCACGAAGGCCAGCGACTGCTCGTCGAGCCGGACCTTGGCGTACGACAGATCGTCGTCGTTCAGCAGCACGACCGCCGGACGGCGCCTGCCGGTCAGCTGCGGTACGGACGTCAGCTCGCCGTCCACGTCCAGCTCGACGCGCTCGGCACGCACCAGCTTGCCGCTCGCCTCGTCGGGCTCGTACAGGCCGACCGCGATCCGGTGCGGACGCAGCGTCGGTTCACCCTGCGCGCCGACGGGCAGCGCCGGGGCCTCCTGGCGGATGGCGAAGGAGGTGATGACACCGTCCGCGTCCGTCTCGATCTCCGGGCGCAGGATGTTGATGCCGGCCGTCTCCAGCCACAGCTTCGACCAGGTCTTCAGATCCCGCCCGGACGTCTTCTCCAGGGCGCCGAGCAGGTCCGACAGACGGGTGTTGCCGTACGCGTGCGCCTTGAAGTAGGCCTGCACGCCCCGGAAGAACTCGTCCATGCCGACGTACGCGACGAGCTGCTTCAGGACCGAGGCGCCCTTGGCGTACGTGATGCCGTCGAAGTTGACCAGGACGTCGTCCAGGTCCCGGATCTCCGCCATGATCGGGTGGGTCGACGGGAGCTGGTCCTGGCGGTACGCCCACGTCTTCATGGAGTTGGCGAAGGTCGTCCACGCGTGCGGCCAGCGCGACCCGGGCGCGGAGGCCTGGCAGGCGATGGAGGTGTAGGTGGCGAACGACTCGTTCAGCCACAGGTCGTTCCACCACTCCATGGTGACCAGGTCGCCGAACCACATGTGGGCCAGCTCGTGCAGGATCGTCTCGGCGCGCACCTCGTACGCCGCGTCCGTCACCTTGGAGCGGAAGACGTACTGGTCGCGGATGGTCACCGCGCCCGCGTTCTCCATCGCGCCCGCGTTGAACTCCGGCACGAAGAGCTGGTCGTACTTCTGGAACGGGTAGTCGTAGTCGAACTTCTCCTGGAACCACTCGAAGCCCTGCCGGGTGACCTCGAAGATCGCGTCCGAGTCGAGGTACTCGGCGAGCGAGGGGCGGCAGTAGATGCCGAGCGGGACGGACTGGCCGTCCTTCTCGTACACGCTGTGCACGGAGTGGTAGGGGCCGACGATCAGCGCGGTGATGTAGCTGGAGATCCGCGGGGTCGGCTCGAAGGCCCAGACGTCGTCCGTGGGCTCGGGCGTCGGGGAGTTCGAGATGACCGTCCAGCCGGTCGGCGCCTTCACCGTGAACTGGAAGGTGGCCTTGAGGTCCGGCTGCTCGAAGGACGCGAAGACCCGGCGGGCGTCGGGCACCTCGAACTGGGTGTAGAGGTAGGCCTGGTTGTCGACGGGGTCGACGAACCGGTGCAGGCCCTCGCCGGTGTTGGTGTACGCGCAGTCCGCGGTCACCCGCAGGACGTTACGGCCCTGAAGCAGCCCGGGGAGCGCGATCCGGGAGTCCTTGAAGACCTCGTCCGGGTCGAGCGCGTCGCCGTTGAGCGTCACCTCGTGCACCGCCGGGGCCACCAGGTCGATGAAGGACTCGGCGCCGCCCTCCGCGACGTCGAAACGCACCGTGGTCACGGACCGGTAGGTGCCGCCCTCCTGCGCGCCGGAGAGGTCGAGATCGATCTCGTACGAGTCAACGGTGAGCAGCTTCGCCCGCTGCTGCGCCTCTTCGCGAGTCAGGTTTGTGCCAGGCACGCGGTCATCTCCTCGTTATGTGTGGGTTCGGTCATCCTTCCACGAACTGCGGAAAGGGCGGTCACCTCGGTGAGGTGACCGCCCTTTCGACTGTGACCGGCGTCAGGCCTTCAGCTCGGCCGCCACCAGCTCCGCGATCTGGACCGCGTTCAGCGCGGCGCCCTTGCGGAGGTTGTCGTTGGAGATGAACAGGGCCAGGCCGTTCTCGACGGTCTCGTCGGTGCGGATGCGGCCGACGTACGAGGCGTCCTTGCCGGCCGCCTCGAGCGGCGTCGGGATCTCGGAGAGCGCCACACCCGGCGCCCCGGCGAGCAGCTCCGTCGCCCGCTCCGGGCTGATCGGGCGGGCGAAGCGGGCGTTGACCTGGAGGGAGTGGCCGGAGAAGACCGGGACCCGGACGCAGGTGCCGGAGACCTTCAGCTCCGGGATCTCCAGGATCTTGCGGGACTCGTTGCGGAGCTTCTGCTCCTCGTCGGTCTCGTTCAGGCCGTCCTCGACGAGGTTGCCGGCGAAGGGCAGCACGTTGAAGGCGATGGGCCGCTTGTAGACCTGCGGCTCGGGGAAGTCGACCGCGCCGCCGTCGTGGGTCAGCTTCTCCGCGTCCGCGACGACCTTTTGGACCTGGCCGTGCAGCTCCGCCACGCCCGCCACGCCCGAGCCGGACACCGCCTGGTAGGTGGTGGCGACCAGCGCCTCCAGGCCCGCCTCGGCGTGCAGCGCCTTCAGCACCGGCATCGCGGCCATCGTGGTGCAGTTCGGGTTGGCGATGATGCCCTTGGGCCGGTCGGCGATGGCGTGCGGGTTGACCTCCGACACCACCAGCGGGACCTCGGGGTCCTTGCGCCAGGCCGAGGAGTTGTCGATCACTACCGCGCCCTGCGAGGCGACCTTCTCGGCCAGCGCCTTCGAGGTCGCGCCACCCGCGGAGAACAGCACGATGTCCAGGCCCGTGTAGTCGGCCGTCGCCGCGTCCTCCACCGTGACGCCGTCGAGGACCGTCCCCGCCGAGCGGGCCGAGGCGAACAGGCGCAGTTCCGTGACCGGGAAGTCGCGTTCCGTGAGGATCCTGCGCATGACCGTGCCGACCTGACCGGTGGCTCCGACGATTCCGACCCTCACGGTGACTCCTTCGCTGTGGCGATTGCGTGGCCTGGACGTTTCCATGATGCGTCCCATCCAGGCCGTTGTGTCCAATCGTTTGCCCGAGTGATGGGACGCCACTCCTGTCAGGGGCGCGGTTCGATCACCCACTCCCCGAGCGCCCTGACGTGCAGGATCGAGGTCCCGACGCGGTGCGGGCCGGAAGAATTGGTGGTTTTCCGCTGGGGGAACAGGTTTTTCGTCCAGCTCGTAGACGTGCCTGAGGCCGCTCGTGCCGACCAGCACCATCTCGCTCTCGGCCCCGATGTGACATACGACTCCGTTCCAGCCACCCGGACCGCCCCAGACGGGACCTGCGAGGTCCGCCGCAGGGTCATCAGTGTGGGTGGCCCCTGGTAGCGCAGGACCAGATGTGAAGAAAAGATTCCGCGGTTCGGATCGAACGTTTCCCTTCCGACCGGCGTCATAGGGGAAACGCGGCGAGGGGAGGGTGGCTGTGCTGCGCAGATTGGCCCGTCGTGGCCAGGGGGACGGTGCGCCGGAGGCGCCGGACGATCCCCTGGACGCGGCTCAGGAACGTCGGGTGCGGGCGGTGCTCGCGCTCGGCGGGGTGCCGCAGGCGGACCTGCCGGACGGGGTGCAGCAGGTCCGCCTGCGGCTGTTGGAGCGGGCGGCGAGCGGACGGGAGGCACCCCGGGACGTCTCCGCGTGGGCGGCGGTGGTCGCCTCCAACCTCGCCATGGACTGGCACCGGGCCAAGCGCCGCCAGGAGCGGCTCGGCGAACGCCTCGCGTCGCTGCGCCAGTCGGAGCATCCCTCCGGCGAGGACACCAGCGTGCTCTCCCTCGCCGTCGCCCAGGGCCTGGACGAACTGCCCGACGCCCAGCGCCAGGTGGTCGTCCTGCGCTTCTTCGCCGACCTGCCCGTGCGCGACATCGCCGAGCAGCTCGCGATCCCCGAGGGCACGGTCAAGAGCAGGCTGCACACGGCGGTACGGGCTCTGCGCGCCCGCTTGCACGAGGACGAGGTGGTGTGACGTGACCGCCGAACACAGCGGCATCGACGCCTTGATGGCCGCGATCACCGACGAACCCCTGCCCGAGGAGGCCGACGCCGCCTTCCTGGCCGAACACCGCCGGGCCACCGCCGACCTCGCCGTGCTGCGGGAACAACTGGACATCATCGGCCGCGTGCTGGCCGAGCCGGGAGAACCCGCTCCGGCACCCCGACCGGCTCCCGCCCCTCGTCCGGTACGACCGGTCAGGCGCCGGATGTTCCGTATCGCCGTCGGCTCGCTCGCCGTGGCCGCCGCCGCGAGCGTGGTCGCGGGGCTCGGCTGGCTGGTGGCGCAGTCCGGGTCGGGTGCCGCGGACAGCAGCGCCGACTCGGCGGCGAGCGGCGCCAAGGAGGCGCAGCAGGACAGCGCAGGTGTCCTGTTCGGCAGCCCTCGCTACCTGTCCTGCGCGTACCTGGTCGCCGAGGGCACCGTCACCTCCGCCGAACCGGTCGGCGAGCCCACCGCCGACCCCGCGCTGATCCGGGTGAGCGTCCACGTCAGCCGTTTCCACAAGCCGGAGAAGGCGGGGGAGAAGGACCTCACCTACGTCATCGACGAGAACACCGCGCCCCCGCTGCGCGCGGGCGACGAGGTCCTGTTCGGCGTTCCCGAGAAGGGCGCCCCACCCGACATGTGGGTCGTGGGAGAGCGGGAGATCGCCATGGAGCGGGAGTGGGTCACCCGGTCGCTGCCCGAGTCCCGGTCCCTGAAGTGCGGATGAGCGCGTGAGAAAGGGCGGGCGCCCGCGACCGGACGCCCGCCCCTTTCGCAGCCGTGGAACCGACTACGGAATGACCTTCTCGATCTTCACGCTGCCCGCGCCCGCGACCGTGCCGCGTGCGTTCAGCAGCTGGACCTGGCCGAAGAACTCACGGCCCTCCGGCGCGGCGGCCGCGGCGGTGACGCTCGCCGAGACCGTGGCCGAGCCGCCCGTGCCCAGCTTCACCGGCGTCGAGTCGTCGACGGTGACCGAGCCGAGCGCGGCGGAGAAGAACACGTCCAGGTAGTCGTAGGCGGTGGAGCCGGACGGCACCGAGTAGCCCACGACCTCGATCGTGTAGGTGCCGGCGGCGGGCTTGGCGATGGAGACCGCCTCCTCCGAGTCACCGTCGGCGGCCTGCGCGACCTGGTTGCCGTCCTTGTCGTAGACGGTCAGGTCCAGGTCGGCGGCGTTGTCCGAGACATTGCCGATCGCCACGTCCAGGGAGGTGGCGCCCTCGGGCACCGCGACCGTGGTGGTGTGGGTCTCGTGGTCGGCGATGGTCGGGCGGGCCGTCTTGGACGAGCCGAGCGGACCGCCCGCGAGCTTGCCGTCGATGGCGGCGAACTTGTTCGTCACCTTCCAGGAGGCCTCGACCGGGGTGCCGACCTTGGCCTCGGCCACGGTCACGGTCTCCGGGTCGAAGGCCGCGCCGAGGACGGTGACGTCCAGCTTGTAGGGGTTGTCGAGCAGCGGCGACGTACGGCGCGACTCGACCTCGATCTCCCAGACGCCGGGCTGCGGGTCGGCGTACGAGCGCACGTCCGGGCGGCAGCCGTTGCCGTCGAGGTAGTTGTTGTAGCAGTTCGGCGTCGACGTCGTGTCGGACGGGGTGCCGTAGGGGTGGATGGCGATGAAGCGGGTCTGGCTCTTGTCCTTGAGCCCGCCGATCGCGACCTCCAGAGACTTGGCGCCCTCGGGCACGGTCACGAAGTAGTGCTTGGTGCTGTTGCGCTGGACCGTGCCGGACGCCGAGTAGGTGTACTGCAGCGGCGCGGCGACCACGACCGTCGACATGACCTGCTTGTCGATGCCCTCGGTGCGCGGGTCGTCGACCTCGAGGATCGCGCTCTTCAGCCCGGCGGACCGCGGCGCGGCCTGCACCTTGACGGTGACCGGCTGGTTCAGCGGCAGGTTCACCTCGTCGGAGCCGACGATCCGGAAGGTGTCACCGGCGTTGTTCTCGAAGTGGAGCTCGTGCCGGATCGCGCGGTCGGCGCCGGACGTACGGGTCAGGGTGATCTCGTACGTCTTCTTCTGGCCGGCCTTCAGACCGCCCTCGCGGTCGTACAGACCGGTGCCGAAGCCGGGCGTCTTCAGGAACTGGTCGATCGCGGTGTCGACCGGCGCCTTCACCGTGTAGGTGTGCGCGGTGGCGTCGTCCTTGATCGACTCCCAGGCGTCGGGGATGTTGATCAGGCCCGCGCCTTCCTCGTACGCCTGGACCCCGCTGATGTGGTCGGCGGTCGAGGTGAGCGCGGTGCGCAGGGTCGCCGGGGTCAGCTCGATGCCCGCGCGCTTGGCGGCGCTCAGCAGCAGCGCGGAGGCACCGGCGGCCTGCGGCGAGGCCATCGAGGTGCCCTGGAGCATGCCGTAGCCGGCCGGGAGCGAGTAGCCCGCCTCGGCGACCGGGGCACCCGGCAGCCAGGTCTGGATGGTGTTGACCGCGGCACCCGGCGCCACGAGCGTCGGGGTGAAGCCGCCGTCCTCACGCGGGCCGCGGGAGGAGAACGGCATCATCGCGTACCGCTTCTCCACCTTCGAGCCGTAGTTGGCGGCCCAGGTCTCCCGGGAGACGGAGGCGCCGACCGAGATGACCTTGTCGGCCAGGGCCGGGTCGCCGATGGTGTTGGCGCCGGGGCCGGAGTTGCCCGCGGAGATCACCAGCTGCACGCCGTAGGTGTCGATCAGGCGGGTGTAGAGCTCGGCGCGCGCGTTGTTGCCGTCGTTGAGCGCCGGCAGACCGCCGATGGACATGTTGACGATGTCGACGCCGCGGTTGACGACGAGGTCGATCATGCCCTCGGTGAGCGCGACGTTGGTGCAGCCGCCGGTCCAGGTGCAGGCGCGCGAGGAGACGACCTTCGCGCCGGGCGCGGCGCCGTTCATCTCGCCGCCGAACAGGCCGTTGGCGGCGGTGATGCCGGCCACGTGCGTGCCGTGCTCGGACTCGATGACGCCGATGTTGACGAAGTCGCGCTTCTGCCCGACCCAGTCACCGCCGTAGGGGTCCATCGGGACGTCCTTGCGGATCTCCACGACGAACGGCTGACGCTCGGCGACGTCGGTGCCCGGGTTGTCGGTGCCGAACCAGCCGATCTGGAAGCCGTCCTTGTACGGCTTCATCGGGGTGTCGTCACCGAAGTCGAAGTTGTTGTTCAGGTCGACCCGGACCGTGCCGGCCGCGGCGTCGTACAGCACGCCCCAGACGTCGGTCGTGTCGCCGTCCCGGTTGGCGTCGCCCTTGGCGTCGCCGCCCGTGGTCGCGGACTCGCGGAACAGGTTGACCTGGTACGACCCGGCGGGTGCCGTCCAGGTGCGGCCGCTGAAGGTGAAGCTGGGCCCGGCGACGTTGGTCGTCATCGCGCGCCAGGTGGCGTCGCTGTCGACGATCGGGTCGGTCGCGGTGACCCAGTCGACGATCTTGCGCTCACCGGTCGTGGTCTTCTGGAGCGCCGGGTGGGACAGGTCCACGCCCGAGTCCAGGACACCGATGGTGATCCCGCGGCCGTCCGCCTTCGGGTGGTCGTCGACGAAGTCGACGGCGCCCGTCTCGAAGGAGGGGTTGTACGGGTTCTCGGCCGGGGTGTTCTTGCCGGGAGCCGGGTAGGCGGCCGCGGTCGACGCCGACTTCCTGGTGTCGACGGCCGGGTCGTCCAGCGGGATCTCCTCGCGCAGGTCGATGCCGTGCACGGAGGAGAGCTTGGCGGCGGCGGCGATGGCCGCGTCCGCCCCGCCGGTCGGGACGGTGGCCCGGACGTAGCCGAGCTTGTCGTAGGTTCGGCCCACGGAGCCGCCCTTGACCGCGTCCAGCTCCTGGGCGACCTGCTCGGTCTTCCCGGGGGCGGTGGCGATCATCATCGTGACGTTCTTGTCGCCGGCCGCCTTGGCGTCGGCGAGCAGGTCCGCGTCGTCGGAACCGAGCTTGTCGTGCGCGGACTTGACGGCCGGGTCGGCCGCGGCGGGGGCATCCTCGGCGAAGGCCAGGGGTATCGGCCCGGCGGCGGACAGCGCTGCCACGAGTCCCGCGGCCACCGCTATGCGGGCCGCGCGTCTCGCACCCGATATGGGTTCACGCTGGGGGGTGAGGGTCATCGGCATCCCTTGTAGGTAAAGGAACGAGCGTGGAACGACCGCTCAGCCTTACGCAAGGGACAGATGTTTGGGGAGAGTTGGCCCGAACGAAATTGAGGGATGGGGAAAACCCGCTATCCCTTTCCGCCTGATCTCCGGCAAAGCGCGCAAGTCGCCCGGTGCGGTCAGTCCTCCTTGGTCCGGGCGTAATGCCGGGACGCCTTGGCGCGGTTGCCGCAGGTCGCCATGGAGTGCCAGCGGCGGGTGCCGTTGCGCGAGGTGTCGAAGAAGTACAGGACACAGGCCTCGTGGGCGCAGGCGCGGATCCGCTCGGGCGCGGTGTCGAGCAGCGTCAGGTAGTTCCGGGCGGCGAGCCAGGCCGGACCCCAGGCGGGGGAGCGGAACTCGGGCAGCTCGCCGGGTCCTTCCGCGGTGAGGGTGGCCCGGATCCGGCCGTGCGCGAGGACGGCGTCGACGAGCGGTGCCGCGTCCCGCGGTGAGCCGTCGACGGCCGCCTTGATCGCGTCCCGGGACTGGAGCAGATGGCGCAGGGCCGTGTCGTCGGCGGCACAGACGTCGGCCAGGTCGTTCGAGGCGAGCCAGATCGCGAGGCCGTCGGTGTCCGTGAGCAGGTCCTGCGGGACCCCGTCCCGCATCCAGCGCGTGTTCAGCAGGTCCAGCGCGAGCGGCTCGCCGACGTGCGGGCGGGGGTCGGACATGTGGGGCTCCCTCTTCCGTACTAACCGGTCAAGGGTACGTGACCGGTTGACACCCCTCGTTTCTAACCTCTAATCTCAATTTAAGAGGTTAGAACAACAGATGCGGAACCACTTCTGATGGGGGTAGTCATGACCTTGAGCACCGGCCACGTCGGCCTGAACGTCACCGATCTGAACCGCTCGCTCGCCTTCTACCGCGACGTCCTCGACTTCGACCTGCTGGTCGAGGGCAAGGAGGAGGACCGGCGGTTCGCGCTGATGGGTGTGGGCGGCACGCTCACCCTCGCGCTGTGGCAGCAGGCGGACGGGGCCTGCGACACGTCCCGGCCCGGTCTGCACCACCTCGCCTTCCAGGCGGACTCCGTCGAGCGGATCCGCGCCTACGAGAGCGCCCTGCGCGAGTACGGCGTGGAGTTCGCCCACGAAGGGATCGTGGCGCACGCCGAGGGCGCCGACTCCGGCGGCATCTTCTTCCTCGACCCGGACGGCATCCGCCTGGAGATCTCCGTGCCGAGCGGCGTCAAGGGTGCTCCGGCCCCCCACGAGTCGGCCCCCACCTGCGGGTTCTTCTAGTCATGGGCGTCTATCACGAGGGCTCGCTCGCCGTGCAGGACCGGCTCGGCGTGCGGGATCTCGCCGCGCACGTCGGCCGGTCCATCGGGGAGGGCATCAAGCCGGTGGCCGCCGCCTTCCTGGAACTCCAGCCACTGCTGGTGATCGGCGCCGCCGACCCGGCGACGGGTGGGGTGTGGGCGGCGCCGCTGGCGGGGGAGCCGGGCTTCGTCCGGGCGACCGGGCCACGGCAGATCTCCGTCGCGAGCGGGGGCGACCCGGCCCCGGCCTCCCCGCTCGCGGCGGCCACGGCCGCCGAGGGCACCCCGGTCGGCACCATCGCCCTCGATCCGCGCACCCGGCGCCGGATGCGTCTGAACGGCAGGCTCCGGCCCACCGTGCGAGGGTTCGCGATCGAGGCGGACCGGGTCTTCGCCAACTGCCCGAAGTACCTGCAACGAAGGGAGGCGTACGAGTTCCTGCCCGACCGCGTGCCGGGGGAGGCTCGCAGCGGTGCTGAACTCACGCCGGAACAGGAGCGGTTCATCGCCGCGGCCGACACCTTCTTCCTGGCCAGCGTCCACGAGGGCGGAGCCGACGCCAGCCATCGGGGCGGCAACCCCGCCTTCGTGCGCGTCGATTCACCGCGCGAGCTGAGCTGGCGCGACTACCCGGGCAACTCCATGTTCCTCAGCCTGGGCAACCTCGCCGCCGACCCGAGGGCGGGGCTGCTCTTCCTGGACTGGACGTCCGGGACGGCGCTGCAGCTGACGGGAGAAGCGCGTACGGAGTTCGCCGGGGACGGCGAACGCCGAGTCCGTTTCATGGCCTTTGAGGTGGTGGAGACCCGGGCTGCCGTCCCCCTGCGCTGGTCCGCGCCGGAGTACTCCCCCGCGAACCCGGAGCGCCCCTGAACACCTCCTGAACACCCCCGGATACCCGCGAAGATGAACACGGAGTAGCCGTGTCCCGGCCGCCCGAGGAGCGGTCGGGGGCGCGCGGGGTAGGCCAAGATCCACGTACGGTGATCGGCGCTGCGCGTTGCCGCCTCGTTCACGCGCAGGTCATCCCCGGTGCCAACGATCCAGAGCGAGCGGGTCGTTCGCGACAGCGACGCCCGCGACCACTGCCGACGCGTCACGCACTCGGGGAGACCGCGCCATGTCGCGCACACGCTCTGTCGCCAGCTCCGCGCTGGGCGTCCACCGCCGTTCCGTCCTCGCCGCCGCCGGTGCGGTGTCCCTCTCCGCCGGCGTCGGCTACGCCCTGCGGCCCACCGACAGCCAGGCCGCCACCACCGCCGAGCCGAGGGCCGTCGCCTCACGGGAGGCGCCGGTCGCCTCCTCCAGCCGGGCGCCCTCGTTCCCGCTGCGCCCCTACACCCGGGGCACCACGATCGCGGGCGTCGCCGCCCCGCGGGGCACCTCCGGCTACCGCCGGCTCGTGAGCGGGCCCGGCTGGCGCCGGATCGTCCGCAGCGAGCTGGCCGCCGCCCGGTCCGGCCGAGAGAACCGCCGTACCGCGCTCGCCGCGTTCGTCCAGCTGACGGACCTGCACATTCTGGACGTCCAGCACCCGATGCGCCTCGAGTTCCTGCGCTCGCACGACGTGCACGCCTGGCGGCCCCAGGAGGCGCTGACCGTGCAGGGTGCCGTCTCCCTCGTGGAGCGGGTGAACGCGCTGCGGGGCGCTCCCGTCACCGGCGCCCCGCTGCACTTCGCCATGACCACCGGCGACAACACCGACAACAACGCCCGCACCGAGCTGGACTGGTTCCTCACCGTCATGAGCGGCGGCCGGATCACCCCCAACTCCGGTGACCCGCGTCAGTACGAAGGCGTGCAGAACAGCGGCCTGAAGCAGTTCTGGCAGCCCGACTCGGCCGTCCGCGACACGGACAAGCAGCTCGGCTTCCCGCAGCTCGACGGCTTCCTCGCCGCGGCCCTGAGGGAGGTGAACAGCCCTGGCCTGAACATGCCCTGGTACTCGACCGTCGGCAACCACGACTCCCTGCCGCTCGGCACCTACGCCTCGCACCGCGATCCCTACCTCACCGACTTCGCGGTCGGCGGCAAGAAGCTGATGAGCCTGGCCGCGGCCGAGGCCAAGAAGCTCCAGGACGCGCTGAAGCAGGCCAGGGACCCCCAGGGTGTGCAGTACCGCGAGCTGCTCAAGGCCCACACCCGTGACCTGCGGTCGGTCACGTCGGACGAGCGGCGGGCGCCGTACACGCCCACCGAGTACCTCAAGGCCCATTTGGACGCGGCCTACCTCGGCATGGGGCCGGTCGGCCACGGCTACTCCACCGCCAACCTCGACGCCGGCACCCAGTACTACAGCTTCCGCATCGCCGACGACGTCATCGGCATCAGCCTCGACACCACCGACCCCGGCGGCCACCACGAGGGCTCCATCGGCACGGCCCAGCTGAAGTGGCTGGACCGGACCCTGAAGGACCACCAGGACGCGTACGCGATTGTCTTCAGCCACCACACCAGCGAGACGATGGACAACACCAACCGCGATCCGGACCGGCCGACCGAGCGGCGCCACAACGGCCAGGAGGTGCTCGCCCTCCTCGGCGGTCACCGCAACGTGCTCGCCTGGGTCAACGGTCACATCCACCGCAACGCGATCACCCCGCGCGACGGCTTCTGGGAGATCTCCACCGCCTCGCACGTGGACTACCCCCAACTCGCCCGGGTCATCGAGCTGGTGGACAACAAGGACGGCACGATCTCCCTGTTCACCACCTGTGTGGAGTCCGCCGCCCCGCACCGCACGGACTTCTCCGATCTCTCCCAGACCGGCCTGGCCGCCCTCTACCGCGAGATCTCCTTCAACGCCCCCGGCGCACGCACCGACCTGGCGGGCGGCCGCGCGGACCGGAACACGGAACTGGTGCTGAAGAAGGGCTGACGGGGGAGAAGGGCTGACGCCAGGTAGGCCTGATGCCGAGAAGGGCCGAAAGTCACTCAACCGGCCCACACCCGCTCAACCCTCCCGAACGATCACGGGTCTGCCTTCCCGACCGGCCCGACGCGACCGGCGCGTCGGGTGAACGAAGGGGGAAGACATGACCACACGCGTACGCCCGCTCCTGGTGGCGGCGACGGCGGTGGCGCTCTCGGCGGCCCTCGTGGGTCCCGCGGTGGCGGCGGACACGACGACCGGCCACGCCGCCACCCGCGACGCGATGCGGGCGGCGGTCGAGGCGGGCGTGCCCGGCGTGACCGCCACCGCCCGCGACCACGGCCGCACCTGGTCGGCGACGGAGGGCGTCGGCGACCTGAGGACGGGCAAGTCCCGCTCGGCTCGGGACCGTTACCGCGTCGGCAGCATCACCAAGACGTTCGTCGCCACGGTGCTGCTCCAACTGGAGGCGGAGGGCCGGCTGTCGCTGGACGACAAGGTCGACCGGTGGCTGCCGGGTCTGGTGAACGGCAACGGCCACGACGGCGCCCGGATCACGCTCCGGCAGCTCCTCAACCACACGAGCGGCATCTACAACTACACGGACGACGAGGACTTCGTCCGCACCTACTTCCTCAAGGACGGTTTCCTCGAGCACCGCTACGACAGGCTGCCGCCCGAGGACCTGGTCGCCCGGGCCATGACCCACAAGCCGACCTTCGAGCCGGGTACGTCCTGGTCCTACTCCAACACCAACTACGTCCTCGCGGGCATGGTGATCGAGAAGGTCACCGGACACGCGTACGGCGACGAGGTGCGTGCCCGCATCCTCGATCCCCTGGGCATGCGCGCCACCTCCGTCCCCGGGACCCGGACCGGCCTCCCGCAGCCGAGCAGCCGCGGATACTCCAAGCTCGCCGAGACGGCCGAGGGCAAGACCTACGACGTCACGAAGCTCAGCCCCACCCTGGCCTACGCGGCGGGCGAGATGATCTCCGACTCGGCCGACCTGAACCGCTTCTACACCGCCCTGCTGAAGGGCAGGCTGCTCCCCGCCGAGCAGCTCAAGGAGATGAAGACCACGGTCAAGGTCGCCGAGATCCCGAACGCGGGCTACGGCCTCGGCCTGATCGAACGCGAACTCACCTGCGGCACCACGGTCTGGGGCCACGGCGGCGGCATCCACGGCTCGGTCTCGGAAGCGGTCACCACAGCGGACGGCCGCCATTCCCTGTCCTTCAACTTCAACGGCGACTGGGCGGGCGACACGGACGCGATCCTGGAGGCGGAGTTCTGCGGCGAGTAGGCAGGACGTAAGAGCCGGGCCGACGTGAGCGCGGGCACGACATGAGGAGGGGCCGCCCGGGATGACCCCGGCGGCCCCTCCGCTCCCCTCCTGCTGCCTCCCCGGTCCCCCTCCTACCGGGGCAGCACCACGACGTACGCGGCGGGATCGCGGTCCGTCGAGGCCATCAGGGCCGTGCGGATCACCGCGGCCTGCTGCTCCAGGGAGTCCCGGAGCTTCTTGGGCGTGAGGTGGACGACCGTGATGCCGAGGCGCTCCAGGTGCTCGCGCTTGCGGGCGTACTCCGTCCACTGGGCGTCGTCGTCCTGACGATGTCCCTGGCGCGGCGCCCGGGTGTCCAGTTCCACCGCCACCGCGTGCTCCGGCCAGTACGCGTCCAGGCCGCCGAGGTGCGGGCCGCCCGGCAGCCGGAGGTCGATGTTCCAGACGGGGTCGGGGAGGCCGTACTCGCGGACCATCCGGTAGAGCCGGTCCTCCGCGATGGCGCGGCCCTCCGCCAGCAGCGACTCCACCGCGTCCACCACGTGCGGGCGGCCCAACAGCTTGGCCTGCGTCAACTCCCGTACCACCGCGGCCGGTTCGCAGTGGCCGCCGCGCACCGCCTCGGTGAGCAGCCGGCGTACGGCGCCCGCGTCGGAGAGTTCGGCCACCGCGTCGGCCAGGGCGCGCGGGACCGGGGCCACCGGCAGGCCCGTGACCTCCTGGGGCGTCGGCAGGCAGGGGGTGCGGACGATCCGGGCGCAGCCCGTCGAGCGCAGTCGGCGCAGCCGGGGGACCAGGACGTCGATCGAGTCCAGGGCGGTCAGCGGGGGCGTCGCCGCGAAGCCGTGCAGGGTCAGGGCCGCCAGGCCGGTGATCACCGCCTCCAC
Source organism: Streptomyces sp. NPDC003635 (assembly GCF_053587635.1). Classification (NCBI taxonomy): domain Bacteria; kingdom Bacillati; phylum Actinomycetota; class Actinomycetes; order Kitasatosporales; family Streptomycetaceae; genus Streptomyces; species Streptomyces sp. NPDC003635. Next base: position 84,269 of record NZ_JBSFOK010000032.1, read on the forward strand.
ATACACCGGACGGTGCGGCTCCTCCCCGTCCGGCTGCGCCGGGACCCCGGTGGTCCGCTCCCGCGCCGCGTACTGCAGTACCGCGTGCAGTCGCTCCTCGCTGGTCGGGGGGCCGGGGTGGAGCAGGTAGACGCCCGGGAGGATCTGCTGCCAGGGCCCGCCGGCCCGGCACTGCTCGTTCGTCTCGGCGGCCGCGACTCCGTGCGTCCGGAGCTGCGCGGCGGTCAGCACGCGGCGCCGGACGTCGGTGAGCTGGTGGAGGGGACGGGGGGAGAGCGGGGGGTTGTGGTTCATGACCCGGGGATTCCCACGTCCGGTCCGCCTCTTAACCGCTGTTACACGCCCGTCGGCAAATCCGGACAAGCTCGCCCTAAAGGACGGGTGTTCGGTTGCCGAGTAGGCACCGAAAACCCCTGGTCCGTTCGGGTGGGACCAGGGGTTACGGCTGCTATTGCCTGAATTCCGTAACGGTCACGGAGGCGGAAAGCATTGGCCAGAGATCAGGCCCCCGCCGCCGCGTCGCACGCCTGCCCACGCAGGGCCCGTGCCAGATCGTCCCGCGCCTCCAGGACCAGCCGGCGCAGCGCCGGGGCCGCCTGCTCGTGCGAGGCCAGCCACGCGTCCGTCGCGTCCAGCGTCTCCCGCGACCCCTGGAGGGACGGGAACAGCCCCGACACCACGACCATGCCGATCTGGATGGACCGCTCGGCCCACACCCGCTCGATCGCCGCGAAGTACTTCTGCGTGTAGGGCGCCGTCAGCTCCCGCTGCGAGGGCCGGGCGAAGCCCGCGATCGTGGCCTCCACCAGCGCGTTGGACAGCTCGTCGGACTCCACCACCTGCGCCCACGCCTGCGCCTTGACCGAGGCTTGCGGCCGGGCGGCGAGGCAGCGCACCTGATGACGCTTGCCGGACGCGGTGTCGTCGCGGGCGAGTTCGGCGGCCAGCTCCTTGTCGCCGACCACGTCATGGGCGGCGAGAGCGTCCAGGAACGCCCAGCGCAGCTCCTGGTCGACGTCCAGGCCCGGCAGGGTCACCGTGCCGTCGAGCAGCTCGCTCAGCATCTCGAAGGAGGGAGCCGCGTTCGCCACCCGGGCGAAGAACCGCGCCCACGCCAACTGGTGCTCGCTGCCCGGCTCGGCGGTGCCCATCTGGAGCGCCGCGCCCTGGGCGAGCAGCTGGTCGGCCTCCGGGCGCCGCTCGGGGGCCGTGTAGTGCACCGCCGCCGACTCCGCCCAGGCGTGCAGCATCTGGAGCACGCCGATGTCGGACTCCTGGCTCGCGAACCTCAGCACCAGGTCGATGAACTCGCGGGCCGGAAGCAGCGCGTCCCGGGTCATGTTCCACAGCGCCGACCAGCACAGCGCCCGCGCCAGCGGGTCGGCGATGTCGCCGAGGCCCCGCCGCAGCGCGACCAGCGAGGTCTCGTCGAAGCGGGTCTTGCAGTACGTCAGATCGTCGTCGTTGACCAGCACCAGCTCCGGCGCCTCGGCCCCGGCGAGCTCCGTCACGACCGTACGCGGACCGTCGACGTCCACCTCCACCCGCGCGTACCGCTCCAGCACGCTGCCGGTACGGCGGTACAGGCCCACCGCGACCCGGTGCGGCCGCAGCTCGGGGTGGGACTCGGGTGCCTCCTGCACCACCGCGAGCTCCGCGATCCTGCCCTCCGGGTCCAACAGCACCTGCGGGGTCAGGGAGTTGACCCCGGCCGTCTGGAGCCAGGACCGCGACCAGGCGGCCATGTCCCGGCCGCTGGTCTCGGCGAGCACCGAGAGCAGGTCGCCGAGCCGGGTGTTGCCGTAGGCGTGCCGCTTGAAGTAGCGGCGGGCGCCCTCCAGGAACGCGTCCTGGCCGACGTACGCCACGAGCTGCTTCAGCACGGAGGCGCCCTTGGCGTAGGTGATTCCGTCGAAGTTGAGCTTGGCGTCCTGCAGGTCGCGGATGTCCGCCGTGACGGGGTGCGTCGAGGGCAGCTGGTCGGCGCGGTACGCCCACGCCTTGCGGCGGTTGGCGAAGGTGATCCAGCCGTCGGTGAAGCGGGTCGCGCCCACGGTGGCGAAGGAGCCCATGAAGTCGGCGAAGGACTCCTTCAGCCACAGGTCGTCCCACCACTCCATGGTGACCAGGTCGCCGAACCACATGTGCGCCATCTCGTGCAGGATGACGTTGGCCCGGCTCTCGTAGGACGCCTGCGTCACCTTGCCGCGGAAGATGTACTCCTCGCGGAAGGTCACCAGGCCCGGGTTCTCCATCGCGCCGAGGTTGTACTCGGGCACGAAGGCCTGGTCGTACTTCCCGAACGGGTACGGGTAATCGAAGTGGTCGTGGAAGAAGTCCAGGCCCTGCTTGGTGACCAGGAAGACGTCGTCGGCGTCGAAGTGGGGCGCGAGACCCTTGCGGCACATGGCACCGAGGGGGATCTCCAGCGTCGTACCGTCCTCGAGGGTACGGCTGTAGGAGTCCGTCACGTAGTGGTACGGGCCCGCCACCACACACGTGATGTACGTCGAGATCGGCTTGGTCTCGGCGAACCGCCACACGCCGTCCGTCTGCGAGCCGGCCCCGTTGCTCCACACCGTCCACCCCTCGGGCGCCCGCACCTCGAAGCGGAAGGGCGCCTTGAGGTCCGGCTGCTCGAAGTTGGCGAAGACCCGGCGGGAGTCGGCCGGCTCGTACTGCGTGTACAGGTACACCTCGCCGTCCTCGGGGTCGACGAAGCGGTGCAGGCCCTCGCCGGTGCGGGAGTAGGCGCACTGGGCGTCGACGATCAGCTCGTTGTCGGCGGACAGGTCCTCCAGAGCGATCCGGGACCCGTCGAAGACCTCGCTGGGGTCGAGGTCGCGGCCGTTGAGCGAGACCGCGGTCACAGCCGGGGCGATCAGGTCGGCGAAGGACGAGGCGCCGGGCTCGGCGCAGCGGAAGCGGATCGTGGTGACCGAGCGGAAGGTGCGCGGCCCGTTCTCCGGTTCCCCGCCGAGCGCGGAGCGCAGGTCGAGGGACACGTCGTACCCGTCGACGGACAGCAGCGCGGCCCGCTCGCGGGCCTCGTCGCGGGACAGATTCTCACCGGGCACGAGTGTCTCTCCTCACAGAGTGTTCAGTATGCGGACGGGGCTGATCCTGCCATGCGGGGCGGGGAATGGCGGAGGCGGTCACCGGTGTTGCCGTGGTCAAAGACCGCTTCCCTAGGAGAGCCATGTCCGAGTCCGTCGAGTCCGCGAAGACCCCCGTCGACTTCTGGTTCGATCCGCTGTGCCCCTGGGCGTGGATGACCTCGCGCTGGGTGCTGGAAGTCGAGAAGGTCCGCGACATCGAGGTCCGCTGGCACATCATGAGCCTGGCCGTGCTGAACGAGCCGAAGATCGACGAGCTGCCCGAGGAGTACCGCGAGCTGCTGGAGACCAAGGCCTGGCAGCCGATCCGGGTCGTCACCGCGGCCTGGCAGAAGCACGGCGCCGACGTCCTGGGCCCGCTGTACACCGCGCTCGGCACCCGTATCCACAACGAGGGCCAGGGCCCGACGCGTGAGGCCGTCGAGGGCGCCCTGGCGGACGTCGGCCTGCCCGCCGACCTGATCGAGTACTTCGACCAGAAGGACTTCGAGTTCGACGCCGAGCTGCGCGCCTCCCACAAGGAGGGCATAGACAAGGTCGGCCAGGACGTCGGCACCCCGGTCATCGCGGTCCCCGGCGACGACGGCGAGCAGATCGCCTTCTTCGGCCCGGTCGTCACCCCCGCCCCGAAGGGCGAGGAGGCCGCCCGCCTCTGGGACGGCACCCTCGCCGTGGCCTCGGTCCCCGGCTTCTACGAGATCAAGCGCTCCCGCACCAAGGGCCCGGACTTCAGCAACCTGTAGGGCTCACCCCGGCTCCGTGGCGGTCCCCTCCTCGCGGAACTCCTCGGGGAGGCGGCCGTAACCGGCCTTGTTGAACTGGGGGTAGTACGTCAGGCACCCCGCGGCGGTGCAGCGCCAGAGGTTGTCCAGAAACAGCTGCGGCCCCTCCCTCTTGCGCAGCGCCGCCTTCTCCCGGTCGTCGAGGAACCGGAAGGCCTGCATGGAGCCGCAGGTCGGGCAGTCCAGCGTGCGGGTCCTCATCCACCCCTCCTCACTGTCGCGGATGCGTTCCGGCACCCAATTCCTGCCCTTTGTACGTCAGTTCAGCTCTCCACCCGCTCCCGCGCCGCTTCCCGTCCACCGCTAGTACGGCACCTTGTGCTCCCCCGCGTACGCGAAAATGGCGGCACAGGGTGAGAAGTTCACGGTGGGTGGTGTTCTGGAGGTGCGATGACAGCGTGGCTCGGGGTCGACCTCGGTACGCAGAGTGCGCGCGCTCTCCTGGTCGAGGCGGACGGCACCGTCCTCGGCTCGGGCTCCGCCCCGCTCGGTGGCCGGCGGGACGGTGTGCGGCACGAGCAGGATCCCGGGCAGTGGTGGCACGGGGTGTGCGCGGCGGCCCGGGCCGCGCTCCAGGGCCGGTCGCGGGTACGGGTCGGCGGGCTCGCGGTGTGCGGGACGTCCGGGACCGTGCTGCTGACGGACGGGGCGGGGCGGCCGATGAGCCCCGCGCTGATGTACGACGACGGCCGCGCGGCCGAGGAGGCGGCCCGGGTGCGGGCGCTGGGGCTCGCGGTGCAGGACACCTGGGCGCTGCCGAAGGCGCTGTGGCTGCTCGGGGCGTACGGCCCCGGCCGGATCACCCACCAGCCGGACCTGATCGTCTCCCTGCTCACCGGCGAGCGGCCCCCGGCGGACTCCAGTCACGCGCTGAAGACCGGGTACGACCTCGAACGGGACTCCTGGTCCGCGCTGTCCGCCCTCGACCTGCCCGAGCGGGCGCTGCCCGACGTCGTCCGCCCCGGCACCCGGCTCGGCGAGGTCTCCGCCACGGCGGCCGAGGCCACCGGCATCCCCGCCGGCACCCCCGTCGTCGCCGGGATGACCGACGGCTGCGCGGCCCAGATCGCCTCCGGCGCCCTGCGCCCCGGCTCGTGGAACTCGGTGCTCGGCACGACGCTGGTCCTCAAGGGCGCGTCCCTCACCCCGGTCCGCGACCCGACGGGCGTGGTCTACAACCACCGCGGGCCCGACGGCCTCTGGCTGCCGGGCGGCGCCTCCAGTGCGGGCGCGGGAGTCCTCACGGCCGCCTTCCCGGCCGCGGATCCCACGGCGATGGACGCGCGGGCGGCGGCGCACGAACCGTCGGGCGCGATCAGCTACCCGCTGGTGTCGCCGGGGGAGCGCTTCCCCTTTCTCGCCCCGGAGGCCACGGCTCTCCTCCTCGGCGAGCCCGAGAACGACGCCGACCTGTGGGCGGCCCTGCTCCAGGGCGTGGGGTTCGTGGAGCGCCTGTGCCTGGACTACGTCCACCACCTGGGCGCCCTGGTGGAAGGGCCCCTCACCTTCACCGGCGGCGCGGCCCGCAGCCGGTACTGGAACCAACTCCGCACCGACATCCTGGGCCGCCCCTCCCGGGTCCCCCGGCGGACGGAACCGGCTCTGGGGATGGCGGCACTGGCGGCCTACGGGACGGGCGGGGTGCCGGGGACCTTGGCGGACGCGGCGAAGGCCATGGTGACCATCGGCACGAGGCTGTCCCCGAACCCGGCGAACACGGCCCGCTTCAAGGAGCCGTACGCCAGGCTGCTGACCGAACTGGAAACGAGGGGCTGGCTGCCGGAAGAGGTGGCGGGTCATGCGCGGACCCGGCTGGACGCGTAGCCTGCGGGCCGTCGCGCCCCGGGGGCGGCACGGGTGGGCGCGGGCCGCACCCCGCCATGGCCGGGCGAGCGCGACCACCCCACGTCAGCACCGACCCCGACCAGGACAGGACCGGCCATGACTGCGACCAGCCTCCTCCTCGCCCGCCACGGACAGACCGTCTGGCACGCGGAGAACCGCTACGCCGGAATCAGCGACGTCGAACTCACCGACACCGGCCGCGCGCAGGCGGAGGCCCTCGGCCGCTGGGCCGCGGCCCACCCCGTGGACGCGATCTGGACCTCCCCTCTCTCCCGGGCCGTCGCCACCGCCGCGCCCGCCTGCCGAGCGCTCGGCCTCACTCCGCATCAGGACCCCGGCCTGCGCGAATGCGACTTCGGGGTGGTGGAGGGCCGTACCCTCGCCGAGTTCGAGGCGGAGCACCCCGCCGCGGCACGGGCCTTCCGCGCGGACCCGGTGGCGCACCCTTTCCCCGGCGCGGAGGACCCGCGCGCCGCGGCGGCGAGGGGCACGGCGGCCCTCCGCCGTATCGCCACCGCACACCCCACCGCCCGAGTGCTGGTCGTCGCCCACAACACCCTCCTCCGGCTGGTGCTGTGCACGCTGCTGCGGATCCCGGCACGCGACTACCGCAGGGTCTTCCCCCGGCTGCGCAACACGGCGATCACCGAAGTCCTCATGACCAGCGAGGGAGAGGCCGCGCTGCTGTCCCTCAACGTCCCCTGCGAGTAGCCCCGGGGACCAGGAAGCCCCCGCGAGTCACGTCCTCGCGGGGGCTTCCGTCATTCCGCCCGCCTGCGTGAAGGGTGAGAAGACGATCACGAGGCAGGACGTATCACGGAGCGAGCAGCAGTACGTCCGTACGGGACTTGGCGGCCGTGTAACGCCGGGCCACGTCCTGCCAGTTGACGACCTGCCACATGGCCTCGACGAAGTCGACCTTCTGGTTCTTGTACTGGAGGTAGAAGGCGTGCTCCCAGGCGTCGAAGACGAGGATCGGCGTGGCGCCCTGGCCGACGTTGCCCTGGTGGTCGTAGACCTGCTCCACGATCAGCCGCCCGCTGAGCGGCTCGTAGGCGAGGACGCCCCAGCCCGAACCCTGCGTGGTGGCGGCGGCCTTGGACAGTTGCGCCCTGAATCCGGCGAACGACCCGAAGGACTCGGTGATGGCGTCCGCGAGCTCACCGACCCCGTCGGCGGCCAGCGGCTCGCCACCGCCCTCTCCGGTCATGTTGTGCCAGTAGATGCTGTGCAGGATGTGCCCGGACAGATGGAAGGCCAGGTTCTTCTCCAGGCCGTTGACCGACCCCCACTGCCCCTTGTCCCGCGCCTCGGCGAGCTGCTCCAGGGTGTCGTTGGCCCCCTTCACATACGCCGCGTGGTGCTTGTCGTGATGCAGCTCGATGATCTCGGGGCTGATCACGGGCGCGAGCGCGGCGTAGTCGTACGGCAGTTCAGGGAGTGTGTAGACGGGCATGGCGATCCCCTCGGAGTGGCTTATTGCAACTAGCTCGCAATAACAAGCTAACAGCAAAAAGCCCCCGTGCGGATCACACGGGGGCTTTCGTGCCGGAGGCAGGCGCTCAGCTCCGGGCGCGCGCCCGCTGCCACGCGTATCCCACGACCGCCAGGAACAGCGTCATTCCACCGGTCGAGTACAGCTGGACGCGGGTGTCCGGTTCGCGGGCCATGAGGACGAAGATCGTGGCCATGCCCGCCAGGGCGACCCAGGTCAGGATCGGGAAGGCCCACATGCGGACCGTCAGCTTCTCGGGGGACTCGCGCTCCAGGCGGGAGCGGAGCCGCAGCTGGGAGACGGCGATGAAGATCCAGACGACGAGGATCACCGCGCCGATCATGTTCAGCAGCCAGGGGAACACGTCGTCCGGGCGCCAGTAGCTCAGCAGCACGCACGCGAAGCCGAACACCGAGGAGGCCAGCACCGCGATCCGCGGGACGCCCGAGGTCACCCGGCCCAGCGCCTTCGGGCCCTGGCCGCGCTGGACCAGGGAGTAGGCGATGCGCGAGGAGCCGTAGATGTTGGCGTTCATCGCGGACAGCAGCGCGACCAGCACCACCACGTTCATCAGCTGGCCCGCGCCGGGGATGCCGAGCTCGTCGAGGGCCGCGACGTACGGGCCCTTCTCCACGACCTCCTTGGAGTCCCACGGGACCAGGGTCACGATGACGGCCATCGAGCCGATGTAGAACAGCGCGATCCGCCACATCGCCGTACGGACCGCGCTCGCCACGCCCTTGACCGGGTTCTCCGACTCGGCCGCCGCGATGGTCACCGTCTCCATGCCGCCGTACGCGAAGACCGAGGCGAGCAGGCCGATGATCAGACCCTCGCCGCCGTTGGGGAGGAAGTCGGTCAGGTTCGAGGTGCCGGGGGAGTCCGTGCCCGGCAGGACGCCGAAGACGGCGAGGCCGCCGAGGACCAGGAACAGGCTGATCGCGCCGACCTTCAGGGCGGCGAACCAGAACTCGAACTCACCGAAGTTCTTCACGGCGGCCAGGTTGGCGCCGCAGAACACCACCATGAACAGCGCCACCCACGCCCACTCCGGCGTGCCCGGCAGCCAGCCGGTGACGATCTTCGCGGCGCCGATGCCCTCCAGGCCGACCGCCGTGCAGAGCAGGACCCAGAAGGACCAACCCGCGGTGAAACCGGCCCAGGGTCCGATCGCCCGCTCGGCGTGCGCGGAGAAGGAGCCGGAGGACGGATACGCGGCCGACATCTCGCCGAGCATCCGCATCACCAGCATCACGAGGAGGCCGGAGACGGCGTAGGCGACGACGATCGAAGGGCCCGCGGCGGCGATACCGGCGCCGGAGCCCACGAAGAGACCGGCGCCGATGACCCCGCCGAGGGCGATCATCGACAGATGGCGCTGCTTCAGGCCATGGGAGAGGGAGGCGCCGTCCTGCTGCGGCGGCGTCTCGACTGTGGTGCTGGGCATGGGAGCGGCTCGTCCAATGCGTGAGATGGGCAAAAACCCCGTCAGTCTGTGGGCCGTGTCCGCTCAGGCGAAGAGGTTGCCCACTATGCGGACAGGTACGGCACGGAGCGTACGGGACCCCTCACCACTCCCGGATTGGGGGAAACCTACAGATCACCCCACACCCCCTCCGTGACCTGCGCGGCCTCACGTCAGTGACCGGTGTCACGCCGTACCGCGTGTAACGGCCACTCTTTGTACGGAGCCCACCAAGCCCACGTTCCGGCCTTTGTCGACCACTGACGGTGATCGGCTCAAGGCCCCTGGGATAGCGTCGCCGTGTCCCGATCTGCCCTCACCTCGCGGAGTCCCCATGAGCACCGCCGCTGTCGCCGCCCCCACCCGCACCGGACAGGTCCTCGCCGACCTGCTCCCCGCCTCCCGTGTCCGCGACCTCGCGCTCGTGGCGGGCGGCGCCGCGCTCACCGGGCTCGCCGCGCAGATCGCCGTGCCGGTGCCCGGCTCCCCGGTCCCGGTGACCGGCCAGACCTTCGCCGCGCTGCTGGTCGGCACCTCCCTCGGCGCGAGCCGGGGTGTCGCGGCGCTGGCCCTGTACGCGCTGGCGGGCCTCGCGGGCGTCCCGTGGTTCGCGCAGGGCGGCCACGGCTTCAGCGTCTCCTTCGGCTACATCCTCGGCATGCTGCTGGCCTCCGCCGCCGTCGGCGCCCTGGCCCGCCGCGGCGCCGACCGCTCGGTGCCGCGCATGGCCGGCACGATGCTCGTCGGCGAGGCGATCATCTACGCCGTCGGCGTCCCGTACCTGGCCTTCGCGGCCGACATGTCGCTGTCCGCCGCGGTCGCGGCGGGCCTCACCCCCTTCCTCATCGGTGACGCCCTGAAGGCGGCCCTGGCGATGGGCCTGCTGCCCACGGCCTGGAAGCTGCTCAAGAAGTAGCCGCCGCGGAAGCACCGTTTCGGAAGAGGCTCGCCGGGTCGAGATCGGCCTTCGGCCCGGCGGGCCTCTTCCGCGTCTCCGGGACGAACACCGGGGTCGGTGGACCCGGTCCGGAAACCCGCGAGTTCGCCGTCGCGCCGGGCTCGGCGGGACGCGGGACGAGGAGGTCTCGCGAGGTCGTGGGCACAGCTCGGCCGGACAACCTGACAGGTGCCGTCAGGTTGTCCGGCCGGCTGTCGGGGGTCAGTTCTCCTGACGCACCGGCCGCGGCCGCCGGAACTGGGTCCACCAGAGTCCGGCCGCGCCCGCCGCGATCAGGGCCGCCCCGGCCGCGCCCAGCGGCAGGACGTCCCGCTCGACACCGGTCTTCGGCAGCTCGTCACCGCCGGGCGCCACCGGCTGATTGTCGGTGCCCAGCAGCAGCGGGGTGGCCGGGGCGTTCGGTGACGGATTCGTCGTACCGAACGGCACCGGGCCCTGCTGCCAGTACGTCTTGTCCCCGGACGCGGACTGGACGGGCAGGCAGATCTTGCCCGTCTTGCTCAGGTCGTACGTCGCCTCGACGTCGTACGATTTCGAGTCCCCGGCGGCCAAATTGTCCACGGCGCAGGCGAATCCGCTGTTCGAACCCTCCGGCAGATCGCTTTCGGCGATCGGTGAACAACCCTGAACATTCTTGACCGTTAGGCCGTCGAATCCGACGACCAGAAGCCTGATCTCTCCGCTCTCCTCGGTTCCTTCGTTTTTCACCGTGGCGGTAATCGCCGTCTCCTGGGACTTGTTGTCGACGGAGATCTTCTCGGGCAGCGTCGTGGTCAGTTCCACCCCCGCCGGTGCCTCGTCAACGGCCTTTCCCCCCTTGCTGCTCTGGGGCCCCTGGTCATCCGCGGCTGCGGTGAACGGAAGGATCACCACGACCGAGAAAGATGCTGCAACCAGCGATCCCGTGATGGTCGTCATACGACGAGAACTCATGTTCGTCCCCCTTGGCTGCGCCTGAATTCGCAGTACTTGAAGAGGTACCACAAGATTTCTCCGCACTATGCTGGTGTGGCGCGAAGTGTGACCATCGTGTTTCAAACGGACAGGCTCCGTGGGGAATTGAGGGGGTGCAGCGGATTGCCGGGGAATACGGGAAACACGAGGAGCGGTGGAGTTCCAGGGCTCCTGGTGACCGGACGCTATCGATTGGTCGAGAGCATCGGTCAGGGGGGAATGGGACGGGTGTGGCGAGCCGCCGACGAGATACTCGACCGGCCGGTCGCGATCAAGGAAATGCGGATAGACGGACTCGACCCGGAGGACACCCGCACCCGCCGCGAACGCACCCTGCGCGAGGCCCGCGCCACCGCCCGCATCGACCACCCCAACGTGGTGCGCGTGTACGACGTGGTGGACGAGGGCGAACGGCTCTGGATCGTCATGGAGCTGGTCGCCGGGCGCTCCCTGGAACGGATGCTCGTGGAGGACGGACCCCTCGGCCCGGCCGAAACGGCACGCATCGGGCTCGGCCTGGTCGCGGCACTGCGCCAGGTGCACGAACGCGGCGTGCTGCACCGGGACATCAAGCCCGGCAACGTCCTGGTGGAGACGGGAGCCCGGCGCGTGGTCCTCACGGACTTCGGCATCGCGGCGATCCAGGACGCCAAGGCGCTCACGATGGTGGGCATGCTGGTCGGCTCCCCGGACTACATGGCCCCGGAGCGCATCTCCGGCCGCCCCCAGGGCCCGCCCTCCGACATCTGGTCCCTGGGCGCCACCCTCTGCGCGGCCCTCGGCGGACGTTCCCCGTTCTCCCGGGACACCACGCTGGCCACGCTGCACGCGGTGCTGTACGAGGAGCCTGAACTCCCTCCGGTGACCGGCCCGTTGAGCGGGATCCTGGCGGCGCTCCTGGAGAAGGAGCCGGAGATCCGCCCGGGGCTCACGGACCTGGAGACTGCCCTCCAGCCGATCGCGTTCCCACCGCCCACGCCGACGGTCACGGTGGGCGGTACGGCGGAGCGGACGGCGGAGGAGCCCGCCGAGCCGGAACCGGAGCACGAGCCGGATCCGGAGCCCGAGCCGAACCCCGTACCGGAAGAGCCGGCCGAGCCGTTCGACAGCCCGCCCCCCGGCCAGCAGCGGCCCACCCATGACTTCGGCCTGCGCCGCCCGGACACCCCGGTACCCGGTGCCGGCGTCTCGCTCGTCCGGGCGGAGACGAGGTCGGCGGCCGCGCTCCACGCGGAGGCCGAGACGAGGTCGGCGGCAGTGCCGCACGCGGAGGCGGAGACGAGGCCGGCGGCCGTGTTCCACGCTCAGGCGGAGACGGAACGGCGGCAGGCCCCCGCCCCCGACCCGCACCCGATGCCCCAGGGTGAGCTGCCCGGCCCCGCGGTTCCCGCCCGCCCCGCGTCGCGCCGCCGCCCCGGGATCCTCGCCGCGGTGGGACTGGTCACCGTCGGAGCCGTGGTGGCCGTCGCCCTGGTCCTCAACTCGGGGTCACCGGACGACGACGACAAGGCGGCCGGCTTCTCCCCGTCCGCCGCCTCCTCGTCGGCGTCCCCCTCGCCGACGGTGGAGGGCACCTCCCGTCCGCAGACCCTGCCGCCGGGGGCGCGCACGGAGGCAGGCGGCTTCGCCTGGGTGACCCCCGAGGGCTGGCGACGGGACGTGAAGACCGGCGCGGAGGTGCACTACACCTCTCCCGACGGCAAGCAGGAGCTCGTCGCCAAGTCCTCCCTCGCCCGCGGCGACCTGATGGAGACGTGGGAGACCTCGGAGCAGAACGCCCACCAGGGCCAGGCGTACAACAAGATCCGCCTGGAGGAGACGACCTTCCGCGACCATCCGGCGGTGGTCTGGGAGTACACCTTCACGCTCCAGGGCGTTCCCTGGCACGCGCAGTTGCTGGGCTTCAACGTGGAGGGGAAGTCGTACCAGATCAACACCTGGTACCAGCCGGACATCGAGGAGCGGGCGCTGGGGACGTACGAAGAGGTGAAGGACAGCTTCACGATCCTGTGAGCACGGGAAAGGGGGCCCCGAGGGGCCCCCTTCCGCGTACCGCGTCCGCTTGCCGCGGACGGATCAGCCGACGTTGACCTCGTCGGCGTCGATCTCGGACCGGACGGTCGTGGTGGTGGCCGCCCGGCCGCCGCCGACCTTGTTCTTGATGAAGGCGATGGCGAGGACGACCGCCGCGACCAGCAGCGACAGCAGGACGGTCTTGCGGCCGTCGTGCTCGGTGTCGGTGAGCATGTAGCCGAGCACGAACACGATCAGCGCGGCCGCCGCCCAGGTGAGGTACGGGTACAGCCACATCCGCACGACCAGCTTCTCCGGCGCCTCGCGCTCGATGATCTTCCGCATGCGCAGCTGCGAGAAGCAGATGACGAGCCACACGAACAGGGCGACCGCACCGCTGGAGTTCACCAGGAAGAGGAAGACGGAGTCCGGGAACTTGTAGTTGAAGAAGACGGCGACGAAGCCGAACACGACCGAGGCGACGATCGCGATGACCGGCACACCGCGGCCGGTGGTCTTCGCGAACGCCTTGGGCGCGTCCCCGCGCTGGCCGAGCGAGAAGGCCATCCGGGAGGCCGTGTACAGGCCGGAGTTCAGGCAGGACAGCACCGAGGTCAGCACGATGAAGTTCATGATCTGACCGGCGTGCGCGATACCGAGGGAGTCGAGGGCGGCGACGTAGGAACCGTCCTCGGCGATCGACTTGGAGTCCCAGGGCAGCAGGGTCACGACCACGAAGATCGAGCCGAGGTAGAAGACACCGATACGCCAGATGATGCTGTTGGTCGACTTGGTGACGGCCCGCTGCGGGTCCTCGGACTCACCGGCGGCCAGGGTGGCGATCTCGCTGCCCATGAAGGAGAAGACGACGAGCAGCACACCGGTGAGGATGGCGCCGGGCCCGTTGGGCAGGAATCCGCCGTGCTCGGTGAGGTTGGCCAGTCCGGCCTGGTCGGAGTCGACACCGGGGAGGAGCCCGAACACAGCCAGTCCGCCGACCACGATGAACGCGCCGATGGCGACGACCTTGATACCGGCGAACCAGAACTCGAACTCGCCGTAGGAGCCGACGGAGACCAGGTTGGTGGCGGTCAGCACCACCATCACGATGAGCGCCCAGCCCCACTGCGGGACGGCCGGGATCCAGCCCTCCAGGATCACCGCACCGGCGGTCGCCTCGACCGCGAGCACGACGACCCAGAAGAACCAGTAGAGCCAGCCGATGGAGAACCCGGCCCAGGGACCGAGCGCGCGGTCGGCGTGCGCGGAGAACGAACCGGACGTCGGGTTGGCGGCGGACATCTCACCGAGCATCCGCATCACCAGCACCACGAGCGTGCCGACGAGGGCGTACGACAGCAGGATTCCGGGGCCGGCGGTGGCGATACCGGAGCTGGACCCGACGAAGAGTCCGGCGCCGATGACACCACCGATGGCGATCATCGACAGATGGCGGTTCTTGAGCCCGGCCTGGAGGCCATTGCCGGGATCGCCGGTGGCTCCAGGGTCCTTTTCAGCCTTCGACAGGGTCGGCTGCGAGGTCATAGGGGGGATTCCTTCGTGCCGGGTGAGGGGTTTCCCGTACGAGCGGAGTACGGGGTGGCTAACAAGTTGGTCCAGTGAATCGGAGGCAAAGAAAGAATTGAACCTTTGAATCCGGATCGTTACTTGAGGTTTCCCTGAGGTTCTGTAGTCTTACTCACACTTCTCGAGCCGGTGTCGGGACCAACCCCCGCCGCGCCTGCCCGCTTCCGGGCGTGTCACACTCGTGCCCATGCGCGTGTATCTCGGCTCGGACCATGCGGGCTACGAACTCAAGAACCACCTTGTCGAGTGGCTCAAGGCGGCCGGCCACGACCCCGTGGACTGCGGCCCCCACATCTATGACGCCCAGGACGACTACCCGCCCTTCTGTCTGCGCGCCGCCGAGCGCACCGCCGCCGACGCCGACGCCCTCGGTATCGTGATCGGCGGTTCCGGCAACGGCGAGCAGATCGCGGCGAACAAGGTCAAGGGCGTCCGCGCGGCCCTCGCCTGGAGCGAGGAGACCGCGGCCCTGGGCCGCCAGCACAACAACGCGAACGTCGTCGCCGTGGGCGCCCGCATGCACACGCAGGAAGAGGCCACGAAGTTCGTGGAGACCTTCCTCGGCACCCCGTTCTCGGGCGACGAGCGCCACATCCGCCGCATCGACATGCTGGCCGACTACGAGACCACGGGCGACCTCCCCCCGATCCCCGCCCACCACCCGCAGCAGTAGGAGAGGCCGCGCCTCTCGACACGAAGGCGCTCCGCCCCGAGACGCCGGTCCGGCATGTTCATCCCGTCCGGCGTTGGAGGGCGAGCGCGACCCCACCCACCCGTAGAGGGCTGCGGAGGTCGAGCCCGTCCGGCGTCTGAGGACGAGCGCGGCCGTCCCGATCCCCCACCACCCGAGGGGCCCGAGCCTCTCGACGCCGGTCCGGGAGGTCGAGCCCGTCCGGCGTCTGAGGACGAGCGCGGCCGTCCCGATCCCCCACCCACCCGTAAGGGGCTGCGCCTCTCGACGCAGGTCCGGGGAATTCAGCCCGTCCGGCGTTTGAGGACGAGGCCCCTTCAGGGCCGATGGGGGTCCAGGGGGCGGAGCCCCCTGGGGCGGGGCCGAAGGGGCGGCAGCCCCTGGGGGATGGGACGGGTAGGGGCGGCGGGGGCGACAACACCCACGCACCCCCACCCGCCGCACCGATCCACGACCGACCAAGAAGGAGCACCGTGCCGGAAGGGCACACGATTTACCGGCTGGCCAAGGACTACGCCGCCGCCTTCACCGGCACAGCCCCCCACGTCACCAGCCCCCAGGGCAAGTTCAGCGACGCCGCCGCCCTCCTCACCGGCACCCCCCTCACCACCACCGAGGCCCACGGCAAACACCTCTTCCTCGGCTTCACGGAGTCCTGGGTCCACATCCACCTGGGCCTGTTCGGCAAGGTCGCCTTCGGCCCCACCCCCGCACCCCCACCCACCGACACGGTCCGCCTCCGCCTCGCGAACACGACGTCGTACGTGGACCTCCGCGGCCCCACCACCTGCTCCCTGATCACCCCCGCCGAGAAGCAGGCGATACACGACCGCCTCGGCCCGGACCCCTTGCGCGACGACGCCGACCCCACCACGGCGTACCGCAGGATCTCCCGCAGCCGCACCACGATCGCCGCCCTGCTCATGGACCAGAAAATCCTCGCGGGCGTCGGCAACGTCTACCGGGCCGAGGTCCTCTTCCGGCACGGCATCGACCCCTACCGCGCCGGCAAGGACATCACCCCCACCGAGTGGGACGCGATCTGGACGGACCTCGTGGAGCTGATGCACGAGGGCGTCCGCAACAACCGCATCGACACCGTCCGCCCGGAACACACCCCGGAGGCCATGGGCCGCCCACCCCGCGTGGACGACCACGGCGGCGAGGTCTACGTGTACCGCAGGGCCAACCTCCCCTGCCACATCTGTGGCGGCGAGATCCGCACCGCCGATCTCGCCGCCCGCAATCTCTTCTGGTGCCCGAACTGCCAGCGGCGAAAGAAGAACTGACGGCAGCTCAGAACCCGTGCGCCAGCCATGGCGCCACCACCGAACCGAACCCCACCGAAGCCTCGGCCAGCGCCCCCTGCCGCAGCTCCCGCACCCGCCCGGCGGCCGCCAGCCCCGCGAGGCTCACCCCACCGAGATACGCCGAGGCCAACTCCCGTACGGACAGGGCCAGATCCGCCGCGTCCCGGGTCGGCGCGCAGGACGCCCCCTTCGCGTCCCCCGACAGCCGCCAACGCCCGCTGTTCCAGGGGCAGAAGGAGTCCTCCACCTCCAGCACCACATCCACCGGCGCCTGATACGTCCGTGCCTGGAGCGCGGCCCCGACGTCGACGAGCCGCACATACAGTCCGTCCCGGAACCGCGGCCGGCACCGACGGATGTCCGACACCTGGTACTGCCAGGCCTCGTCCACCGGCCGCCCGGACACCCGCAGCGTGGTCGTCAGGTCGATGTCGAACAGGAACCGCCACAGCGCGGCCTGCGCGGCGGCGTCCACTCCGGCCAGCTCCCGCAGCAACACCGTGCCGTTGTGCCCGGAGACCTCCCACTCCGGCTTGACGGCGAAGCGCGCGTATCCGACGGTCTCGCCGTCCCGCTCGGCCAGCACGCACTGCAGCGGCGAGGCCCCGTCCCGCCCGTCCTCGGGATCGAGCACCCCCACCCGCTCCCACCCGGGGCGCACCCGGGCCAGCGTTCCGGGGCGTACCGGTACCAATGCCGCGTACACCGCCTCGCACGCTTCGATCACCTCGGCGTCGGCGGGTTCCGCGTAGCGCAGCCGTACGTCGTCCGTACCGTCCGGAACCGTCAGCCGCACCCTGCTGGTGTCGATCTCGGCGGCCAACTGGTCGGCCCCCACGCCGTACCCGAACCGCCCGTAGATGGCGGGCTCGGACGCCGTCAGCACCGCCAGGGGCTCACCCCAGGACCGCACATCGTCCAACTGCTTGCGCATCATCGACGTAAGGACCCCACGCCGTCGGTGCGTGGCGGCGACCCCGACCATCGTCACGCCCGCCGCGGGCACCGAGGCCCCGCCCGGCACGGTGACCGCGAACGGGAACGCCCCCGCGGAGCCCACGCACAGTTCACCGTCCCAGGCCGCGAAGAAGCGGTCGAACTGGGTGAGACTCCGGTACAGTTCACGCTCCTCGGCGGGCTCGGGCACCCCGCCGAAGGCACGCAGCAGGACGTCGTAGAAGGTGTCCCACTGCTCGGGCAGCAGCTCGCGCAGCTCGATGGCGCCGGTCGCGGATCCGGTTGTGACGTATGTCCCCATGCGCCATGCCTACCAGGGCATTGCGGGACGAGCCAGGGAATTTCCGCTGGGTGGCCGCACGATGGCTTCTCGTGAAGTTCACTGTGAAGTTGAGCCTCGGACGGGGGACAAGTGGGACCTCCCGTGCCAAGCGGCTGGTCCGATGGATAGGGTCCCGAACTAATGGCAGCAGGACGAGAGCGGCGCGCGGCCGCTGACACGTTCGCGGCCCGGTTGCGGATGCAGTGGCACCGGGTCCGCGTCGGCCTGCGCAGAAGCGCCGTGGACTACTTCCGCGGCGACGGCTCGGACTGGATCGCGCTGGCCGGACTGCTGCTCACCGTCCCGCTGATCGCGGCCACCACCCTGGCCAACTCGGTCTGGTGCTCACCGGCCGCGCTGGTCCTGCCGATCGTCGCCGGCGGACTGCTGCTGCGCCCGGCCAGCCTGCTCGGCCTGTACGCGGCCGCCGCCACCGCTCTCATCGTGGAGTCGGTGCAGCTCGGCCCGTACACCGAGGGCGCCGCCCGGGTCACTCCGGGCGTGGTCCTGGTGGTCGCCGCCTGCGGTTTCGTCGGGCTGCTCATCGCGCAGTTCCGCAGCCGGGTCGGCGTGCCCTGGCGGCGCGGCGGCACCATGCTCTTCGACCTGCGCGAACGGATCCGGGTGCAGAGCAAGCTGCCGCAGCTGCCGAACGGCTGGCACCGGGAGATGGCGTTGCGCCCGGCGGGCGGTCAGTCGTTCTCCGGTGACTTCGTTGTCGCGGCCCGGACCAACGGCGGCCGCACCCTGGAGGTCGTCCTGACGGACGTCTCCGGCAAAGGCATGGACGCGGGTTCGCGGGCGCTGCTGCTCTCGGGTGCCTTCGGCGGCCTGCTGGGCAGCCTGCCCCCGCACGCCTTCCTGCCGGCCGCGAACGGCTACCTGCTCCGCCAGGACTGGGACGAGGGCTTCGCGACCTCGATCCATCTCGTCCTGGACCTGGACTCCGGCGACTACGAGCTCTACTCCGCGGGCCACCCGCCGGGCCTCCAGCTCAGCGCCGGCAGCGGCCGCTGGGAGGAGAAGGCCGCCGAGGGACCGCTGCTGGGCGTGTACGACGGCGCCCAGTTCGACCCCGTGAAGGGCTCGCTGCGTCCCGGGGACGTGTTGATGCTGTTCACGGACGGTCTGGTGGAGACCTCGGACCGCGACATCGTCGAGGGCATCGACCGCCTCACCGGCGAGGCCGACCGCTATGTCTCGGGCCGCTTCCACGGCGCCGCCTGGCATCTGATCGAGGCGGTCGCGAAGGACGTCAACGACGACCGCGCCCTGCTGCTCATCTGCCGCGAGGGCCCTACGGTGACGGCGCAGGCGGGGGTGCACGCATGAACCTCTCGGACATCGAGTCCACGGCCCGAGCCGCCCACCAGGGCCAGACCGACAAGGCGGGCCGCCCCTACGCCGAGCACCTGGCGGCGGTCGCCGCCGGAGTCCGCGCCCGCGGCGGCGACGAGGAGCAGATCGCGGCGGCCTGGCTGCACGACGCGGTCGAGGACGACGCCCTCTCCGAGCACTGGCTGCACGAGGCCGCGCTGAGCGACCGTACGAAGGCCATCGTCCTGGCCCTCACCAAGCGGCCGGGGGAGCCACCGGAGGCCTACGCCGCGAGAATCCTCGCCACCCCGGGCGCCCTGCTGGTGAAGGAGTCGGACCTGGCGCACAACGCGGATCCGGCGCGACTGGCGGTGCTGGACGAGCAGACGCGCGTACGCCTGACCGAGAAATACACGAGGATGCGCGCACTTCTCGGCCTGACCGCCCGCTGAACCGGCCCGCGGTGAACTAGTGCCGCGTCAGGCAACGTTTGCCCGTCAAGGAGCGGCGTCCGGTGCGTGCTCTCGGCGTGCCGGGTGCAAGCCCTCGTACTGGATGTACTT